>NZ_JBXAFS010000013.1:0-118821 GCF_058793355.1 Afipia sp. MLSD5-FHT05B12 | reverse complement strand
GTCTTCCGTCCCCTGACAGGCCGCCCCGTGACATTTTAACTTTGCTGAGATCGAGACATCTCAACTTTGTTGCAACAGTGGGTATGGGGCTGGCCAAGCGTCGATGTGATCCGGCGACTCATCATCACGTAATCCAGGGCCCGCCCTGGCTCTCCGCATCAAGAGCGTCCTAGATCCCGCTTTTCGTTATCTTGCCTTGCGTGATGAGACGCGCACTGCGTTGCCCACCAAGATAGATCCACAACCAGTTCAGAGCGACGGCAAGGCGGTTGCGCAGTCCAATCAGAAAGAAAATGTGAGCAATACCCCACGTCCACCACGCTATGCGCCCCCTAAGCTTGATCCAGCCAAAGTCGACGATGGCAGCGCGCTTTCCGATTGTCGCGAGGTTTCCAGCGCTCTTGTACACAAACGGCTGTGGCACGTTTTTGCCCTGCAGGCGCGCCTTGATGACATCGACTAAGTAGCGCCCCTCCTGCTTCGCGGCCGGCGCAATACCGGGGACCAGCCTTCCATCCGCTCCTTCGACGTGGGCGGCATCACCGATCACGAAGATGTTTGAATATCCCGGGACTGTCAGGTCGGGCTCCACAAGAACCCGCCCTGCTCGATCCGCCGGCACATGCAGCCACTCTGCCGCAGGCGAGGCCGCGACTCCAGCCGCCCAGAGAATGGTCTTCGCCGGGAGAAATTCACCGTCAAGTTGGACCCCATCGTCTCCGCATTTGGAAACAGCGTGTCCCAGTTTGACCTCGACACCGAGATGCGTCAGCGCGCGCTGGGCATAATCTGACAGATCTTCGCTGAAACTGGAGAGAATGCGATGACCGGCCTCAATGAGGACGACACGGGCACTGCGCGTATCGAAATTGCGGAATTCGCCTCTTAACGTGTCCCGTGCGAGTTCAGCGATTGTACCTGCGAGTTCCACGCCAGTCGGCCCCGCGCCAACGACCACGAAGGTGAGGAATTTGGCGCGCTCGACCGCGTTCGTCTCCCATTCCGCCTGTTCGAACGCAGACAATATCCTCCGCCGAATCTTGGTGGCATCTTCGAGCGTTTTCAGCCCGGGGGCATATGGCTCCCATTCATCGTGACCAAAATACGCATGACGGGCCCCGGTCGCCAAAATCAGGGTATCGAAAGAGATCGGCGCCTCACCGTCCAACAAAACTTTCTTCTCCTGGGTGTTCACGCCAATGACGCTCCCCAACAACGTCGTGACGTTCTTGTGGCTGCGAACGAGATGGCGGACGGGCCACGCGATCTCCGAGGTTGCGAGCGAGGCAGTCGCGACCTGGTAGAGCAGCGGCTGGAACAGGTGATGATTGCGCTGATCGACGATCGTGATGCGCACTGGCAGGTCGGCAAGACCGCGTGCGGCTTCAAGTCCGCCGAAGCCTGCTCCGACGATCACGATATGGGGCACGGAAGGATCAATAGCCATATGGTCGGCCACGCATCAAATCCCCGTCAAATGATCGATGCAGGTCATTTTTTTGGAACCACAAGTGCAACCCAGATGACGCTTGGGGACGCGGGGCGCTTCCTGTTCGATTTGCTCCCATGCGTCCTCTGAAATCTGAGCGGGGTGCCGACGAAGATTATTCATGTCCTGCCTCCTTCTTCAAATATCCAATACCGAGTGAACCATTGCTGGGGCACGTGTTTGGCTGGGCACCTCGGGCGCCCGCGCCTCTTTCGCGTTCGATGCCGGCACAAAAAATAATGCTACAACACCCCGCACTCACATACCAACTCGCATGGCGTCTTGGTGGAGCTGTTACGATGCCACATGCGCAAAGGAGGCTAACTTAGCCAAGCTACTGACCCGGTGGCTCCAGAACGATCCCCTCAGCGCCGCGCAGATTCAATCGCTCATCAATCTGCTCGGCCTGCCGATCCATGAATGTCGACAGCAGAATACGTCCCTGCGCCATCAGCCAGATGGACGCTGCCCCAAAATTCAACACAACGATCGACCTCTGGCATTGATGCTCGCGCTCAAACACCAGAACATCTCCGTCAGCGCTCACGATCTTGCAGGTGCCGATCGCAAGCTCAGGCCGCGCGCGGCGCAGCGCGATCAACGCCCTGTACAGGTTGAGCATGGACCCGGCGTCCTGACGCCCAGTGGCGACGTTCGCAACGCCAAAATTCCGATTCAGCGGCAACCAAGGCGCGACAGTGCTGAAGCCGGCATACGGCGTCGAATTCCATTGCATCGGGGTGCGGCAGCCGTCACGGCCAAGACCGGGAACATTTTTCTCCCAAGGATCCCTCACCTGACCTGGCGCGATCTCAACCTGCGGCATACCGATCTCGTCACCGTAATACAGGGTGGGCGTCCCTCGGAGCGTCAGCAGCAGCATGGCTGCGGCGCGTGCCCGATCGTTGCCGACACGGCTTGCGATGCGTTGGCGGTCGTGATTGCCAAGCACCCAGTTTGGCCACGCCCCCGGCGGCAGCGCGGCTTCATAGTCGTCGATGAGCTTTGCGATGGCACGCGCATTCCACGGCGTCGAAATCAGCGCAAAGTTGAACGGCAGATGGGCGCCGGCCAGATCGCGTCCGTAATAGGCCACGAGCTTGTCCGGGGGCAGATAGATTTCACCGATCAGGACGCGATCGTCAAACTCGTCAATCACCTGCCGCAGTCCGGCAACGATGTCGTGAACTTCCGGTCTGTCGGTCGAATACAACGGAATGAGTTGCTGATAAGGCTGCTGCCCTTGCACGTAGTCAGGGCTCGGTGGATCGTCGCGCATCAGATCGTCCTTGATCAGATGCCACATCACATCGACGCGGAAACCATCGACACCACGCCGCAGCCAGAATCGCATCACGTCATGCATTGCGTGGCTAACATCGGGATTGCGCCAGTTCAGGTCGGGCTGGCTGCGCAGGAACGCGTGATAGTAATATTGCCCAGTGTACGCATCGAACTCCCAGGCGCTGCCGCCAAATTCGGACAGCCAGTTGGTCGGAGGATCGCCCTCGCCCTTGGGATCGTGCCAGATGTACCAGTCGCGCTTGGCGCTATTCCTCGAACTACGGCTTTCGGTGAACCATGGATGCTGGTCGGATGTGTGGTTGGGCACAAGATCGAGAATGACCTTCAATCCAAGGTTATGGGCGGCGGCCACCAAGGTATCGAAATCAGCCAGTGTGCCGAACAGCGGATCTATCCCTGTATAGTTCGAGATATCGTAGCCAAAATCCTCCATTGGCGATGGGAAGATCGGCGACAGCCACAGCGCATTGACGCCAAGTTCGCACAAATAGGGCAGCCGCTCGATAACGCCGCGGAGGTCGCCCACGCCGTCACCGTCTGAGTCCTGAAACGAGCGCGGGTAGATCTGATAGAGGATGCCCGACCTCCACCAAGGAAAGTTCTCATGCATGAGTCCCGCCGAATGGCCAATGTTTAAGCTGATCAATAATCTGCACATAATCGCAGAGGGAAGTCGTGGGCAGCATCCGCTTGAACCCGGTTCGTTCCAAGCCGATAATTCAGTTGATGAATCGTATTGTGCGATCGCGTGACATAAAACTCTCACATAGCAGCGCGGATCTTGGGCATGAGCTTCCGGATGTCACAGCGGCAACAACCACGCGGGCCGGCGCGATTCAGCCCGGACACCCGCCGCTGGACCGTCATGGTGATCGTGCTGATTGGCTCGCTCGGTGTTTATGCCGTCGAGCGCTGGATGCGGACGCCGGATACGCCGGTCTCTGGCAATGCGTTCGTGGCCGACGGTGACACGCTGACAATCTCCGGCACGCGGATTCGCCTCATCGACATTGATGCCCCTGAACTCGACCAGACCTGCTCTGACGCACAAGGTCGCGACTGGCCCTGCGGACGGCAGGCTTCGGCGCAACTGCGAAGCCGTGTCCGTGGTCGTGATCTGACCTGTCAGCCGAAATCGATCGACAAGTTTGGGCGCACGCTGGCGACCTGCACCCTTCCCGATGGCACCGACATCAATGCCTGGATGATCCAGCAAGGCTGGGCCGTGACATCGGGATTCGCGAACGTGTATGGCGCGCAGCAGAACGACGCGAAATCCGCCAAACGCGGACTTTGGGCGGGAACATTCATGCCGCCGCGCGAATGGCGGCACCAGCATCCGCGCACGGACGATCGTCGCAAGGAGTAATTGAGATCACGCGCCTCAGCTCGCTTTCGCCATGCATGGCTGCTCCCGCAGGTGCCGCTCGGTCGAGGCCGGGTATTTCCGCAACATCGCCGCCGGCCTGATCGGGCGCGGCACGAAATTGCCCCCACAATTCGGACATGCGCCCTTGAACACGGTGTCGGCGCAGGTTGCACAGAACGTACACTCGAACGTGCAGATCACGGCATCGCGGCTCTCCGGCGGCAGATCCTTGTCGCAGCATTCGCAGTTCGGCTTGAGTTTCATCATTGCGCTTCTCCCGTGTGCGGCTTGTCGAGCCTATGCGGCTGCCAGAGCGCGCGCAAGGCAGCCCAGCAGCGTCCCATGCTTGCGTCCGGAAGGCTTTTGATCTTTCCTGCGCCCAGAAAAACTGAGGAAACCCCAATGTCAAAGGCGCGAAGCGTTCAGGAATCTCGTGCCGCCGAGTCGGAGGTGCTCTATGCGGTCGACGACAATATCGCCATCATCGCGCTCAATCGCCCGGAGCGGCTGAACACGATCTCACGCCCGATGCTGGAGCAGCTCGGGCAACTGCTGCTGAAGGCAGATAACGATCCGTCCGTGCGTGTCGTCATCCTCACCGCGACCGGACGCGCCTTTTGCGCCGGGCTTGATGTGGCCAGTGCATCCAGCGGCACCGGGATCGGTTCACAGAATGACGCCGAAGGCGCGCGGACAACGCTGGATCTCAAGACCGCGCCGCCGACGATCCTCTTCAATATGGAAAAGCCGACGATCTGCGCGCTCAACGGCGCAGCGGCAGGCTATGGCATGGATACGGCACTGGGGTGTGACATCCGCATCATGGCCGAAAGCGCGAAGTTCGCTGCTGCGTTCGTCAAGCGCGGCATTGTGCCGGAGTCGGGCGGGACCTGGTTTCTGCCACGCATGCTCGGCTGGGCAAAAGCCGCCGAAATCATCTTCACGGGCCGCACGCTTTCGGCCCAGGAAAGCCTTGAGATGGGTCTGACCAATCACGTCGTCCCGGACGCCGAGTTGATGCCGCGTGCCCGCGCACTCGCCGCCGAAATCGCTGCCAATGCGCCGCTCGCAGTCCAGTCAGCCAAGCGCATGATGCGCGTCGGCCTCTCGGAAAATTTCAATGACCATGTTCACCACGTCTTCCTGCAACTGCTGCCTTTGATGCGAACGCAGGATTTTCGTGAGGGGCTGGCGTCGTTCCTCGAAAAGCGGCCGGCCGACTTCAAGGGACGCTGAGGCTGCTATCTTATGCCCAGTCGCTCGTCCCTGTTGCGCAGCCAGCGGATAGCCGGCAGTGTCAACAACACCATCAGGACTTTGCCGACGATCTGGCCCGCAAGAAACTCGAGGCTGCCAAACGCGAGCCAGAGGAACAGCAGGGAGTCCGCCACCAATCCCACAAAGCTGCTCGCTGCTACCGCAAGCACAAGCCCGCGTTTTTGCAATGGCGTGTAGACCGCGAAGTCAGCCAATTCCGACAGCAGAAACGCAACCGCCGACGCGACGACCAGCGGCGCAGGGGCCAATGCCGCAGAAAGTATGGTCCCTGCTCCGATCGCCGCCAGTCCGTAGGTGACACCGAGCCGCCGCTGTACGAGGTCACGCAGCACCAGCGCGAGACCCGCCATCAGCACACCGCTCGGCGCCATCAGGCCGCCGGGCGCAACCGGAATGAGACATGGACTGTCCGGCGGGCATATCGTGCCGACATGCTGGATCAGCCAGTTCGCGACCGGAATACAGGCGATGTAGGCCGCAAGAAATACAAAGCCTTCCGTGCGAAGTCGCTGCGTGAGTGTCATCGTGTTTCGGTCTTGGCTTTCTCGGCATATGCCGTCCAGCCCTTGGCGCGCAGGCTGCACGCGGGGCATTCGCCGCAACCATAGCCCCAGTCGTGCCGCGCGCCGCGCTCACCCAGGTAACAGGTGTGGGAGTGTTCAATGATCAGGTCGACCAGTCCCTTGCCGCCAAGTTCTTCTGCCAGCGCCCACGTGTCGGCCTTGTCGCGCCACATCAGCGGTGTGTGCAACTCGAACGGCCGTGCCATTCCGAGATTGAGTGCAACATTGAGTGCCTTGATAGTCTCGTCGCGGCAATCGGGATAGCCGGAGAAATCCGTCTCGCACATGCCGCCCACGATATGCGTAATGCCCCGCCGATAGGCCAGCGCAGCGGCAAAGGTGAGGAACACCAGATTGCGGCCCGGCACGAACGTATTGGGCAGGCCGCCCTCGCCCATCTCGATCGCCGTGTCGCGCGTCAGCGCGGTTTCGGATATCTCGCCGAGGGTTGGAATATCCAGCGTGTGGTTTTCGCCGAGCCTGGCCGCCCACTCGGGCCGCAAAGCGATCATGCCGTCGATCAGTTTCGCCCGGCTTTCAAGCTCCACGGCATGGCGCTGGCCATAGGAAAACCCAACCGTCTCGATGCGCCCAAAACGGGCCAGTGCCCACGCGAGGCAAGTCGCGGAATCCTGCCCGCCCGAGAAAAGTACCAACGCTGCGTTGTTTTGGCTCAATTCTGTCATGGATTGCACTTAGCATCCGGACATCGCCCCGCCAATTGTCTCCAGACCGGCGTTGCGGCATAGAGGGCAGAACCTGTTCAGCCCACGGTGCGCCATGCCCTCCTCCTCGGACGTATCCAAACTTCTCGACATCATGGCGGCGCTGCGCACGCCGAAAACCGGGTGTCCATGGGACCTGGAGCAGACGTTCGCGACTATCGCGCCCTATACCATCGAGGAAGCCTATGAAGTTGCCGAGGCGATCGCGCGCGGCGATCTCGATGACCTGAAGGAGGAACTCGGCGACCTGCTGCTTCAGGTCGTGTTTCATGCGCGGATGGCCGAGGAAAAAGGCGCCTTCGCGTTCGGCGATGTGGTGAACGCCATCGCGACCAAGATGATCCGGCGTCATCCGCATGTGTTTGGCGAGAAAGCCGGACGTATGACACCTGATGAGGTGAAAGGCCTGTGGCACAGTGTCAAGGCCGAGGAAAAAGCAGAACGTGCAGCGTTGCGCGGTGAAGTTCCCGACGCAAAGCCCGGTCTGCTGGACAGTGTGAAAAAGAGCCAGCCTGCGTTGGCCCGCGCCATGGATTTGCAGCGAACCGCCTCGACCGTCGGTTTCGACTGGAACGATCCGCGCGCGGTACTCGCGAAAATCCGCGAGGAAGCGGACGAAATCGAGGCGGCGCTGGATAGCGGCGATCAGTCGCATATTGCCGAAGAAACCGGCGATCTTCTGTTCGCTGTCGTCAATCTGGCGCGCCACGCCGGCGCCGACCCGGAAATGGCCTTACGCGCAACCAACGTAAAATTCGAGCGTCGTTTCGCCTATATCGAACGCACCCTTGCCGCACGCGGGTTATCGCTGGACGTTGCGACGCTGGCCGAGATGGACGCACTGTGGAATGAAGCGAAGAGCGCGACGTAGTTTCCGAGGCAAACTGCACTAGTGCGCGCTGGGCACAGCGCCGAACTTGGCAATGGTGATGTCGCGCTTGGTTTCATCGACGCGCACGGTCATGACATAGCGGCCATTCTCCATACGCTTGTCCAGCACCTCGGCATTCCGGTGCAGCCAGCTTATCCCGGCGCCGTCAGATGCATCGATGGAGAGATCGAGAGTCACCCGCGTCACGGCCAGACGGTCCTCGATGGCCACGAGCAGGGCATCGATGCCCTCCCCGGTCTGGGCTGACACCGGAAAGCACGGCCGCTCGGGTGGCCGGCGCGCAGCGATATTCGCGAGATTTGCTCGCTCTTCTTCATTGAAACGGTCGATCTTGTTCCAGACTTCCAGAATACGCTTACCGCTATCCGGATCGATCCCAAGCTGCCGCAGAACGCCTTCAACGTCATGCTGCTGGGCCTCGGCATCCTCGTGCGAAATATCGCGCACATGCAGGATGACGTCGGCCTCGATGACTTCCTCAAGCGTGGCGCGGAACGCTGCCACCAGCATGGTCGGCAAATCCGAGATGAAGCCGACCGTATCCGACAGCATCGCCTTGCCGCCATGTGGCAGCGTCAGCGCGCGCAAGGTCGGGTCGAGCGTTGCGAACAGCATGTCGGCGGCCTGCACGTCGGCGCGCGTCAATCGGTTAAATAGCGTGGATTTTCCAGCATTCGTGTAACCCACCAGCGCCACGACACGGTACGGCACCCGCTGCCGCCCTGCGCGGTGCAGCCGGCGTGTCGCCTGCACTTTCTTAAGTTCCGCCTCGATGCGAGAGATGCGATCGCCGATCAGCCGGCGATCGGCTTCGATCTGGGTTTCGCCGGGGCCGCCCATGAATCCAAAGCCGCCGCGCTGGCGTTCCAGATGGGTCCATGACCGGACGAGACGGCTGCGCTGATAATTCAGATGTGCGAGTTCGACCTGCAACGTGCCTTCGCGGGTCTTGGCGCGGCGGCCGAAAATTTCCAGAATGAGTCCGGTGCGGTCGAGCACCTTGGCATTCCATTCCTTCTCGAGGTTACGTTGCTGGACCGGCGAGAGCGCGCAATCCATCACCACCAGGTCGACCTCGTTGGCCTTGATGAGGCCAATTATCTCCTCGACCTTGCCTTTGCCGAGATAGGTGGCTGGACGGATTTCGCTTAGCGCCGCGAGGATCGCTTGCGCCACGGTGAGATCGATGGCACGCGCCAAACCCGCAGCTTCTTCAAGCCGCGCGTCAGGATTGCGTATTCCATGGGGTACCGCCGTCGCGTCGGGATCACCCCGCCGCACGCGCTTGTAAGGACCGATGACCAGCACCCGTCCTGTATCGCCCCGCGCCGCCTTTGGCCGGTCGGCGCCCCCGTCGAAGTTCCGGGGTTCCAAACTAGTTCAATCTCAAGCTGGCGCGTCCTCGCCGCCTTCGAACAACTGGATTGGAGCGCCCGGCATGATCGTCGAGATCGCATGCTTGTAGACAAGCTGCGAGTGACCATCGCGCCGAAGCAGCAGACAGAAATTGTCGAACCAGGTGACAATACCCTGCAGCTTCACTCCATTGACCAGAAAGATCGTCAGTGGCGTTTTGGTTTTGCGAACGTGATTGAGGAAAGTGTCCTGTAGGTTTTGTGCGCGGTCTGCCGCCATTTTCTTATCCCGCATTATTGTTTTTGGGCCCGACCTGCCCTCTTCGGGGCGTGGTCTGGCTGCCGGCGTCCCTGAGATCCCCCTCCGGGTGCTGCAACGCGATTAAAAGGCACGCCCGGTTGTTAGGCAAGGCCGCGGTACCCGGCTAGGCGGCCAGAGGGCGGAAAAACTTACGAAAATACTGAAAATCGGTGGAATTCTTCCCGCAAACGCATGGAAATGGAGCCAGGCTTGCCATCCCCGATGCTGCGGCCGTCGATCCGAACCACCGGCATGACAATCTGGCTGGACGCGGTGACGAAGGCTTCAGCCGCCTCGTAGGCCTCGGCCGGGGTGAAGGGCCGCTCCTCGAACTTGATCTGGAGCGCCGCCATCGCCTCCGCCAACACCGCCCGTGTGATACCGGCAAGAATGCCGCTCTCAGCCGAACGCGTCACCACCTTGCCGTCTCTGGTCACGATCCATGCGTTGCTCGATGACCCTTCAGTGACATAGCCATCGCCATCGACGTACCATGCTTCGTAAGCGTCGTTCTCGCGCGCCTGCTGCTTCGCCAGCACGTTGGGCAACAGCGAAACGGATTTGATATCCACTCGCGGCCAGCGATTCTCGGGAACGGTGATCACACCGATCCCTTTCGCCGCCGTGTCCTGATTTTTCTGGAAGTTGAGACCGCGCGCCGTAACCACCATCGCCGGTTTGACGGGCTTGACTGGAAACGCGTGATCGCGCCGGGCCACGCCGCGCGTCACCTGCAAGTAGACGATACCATAAGTCACGCGATTGCGCCGCACGGTTTCGTGGATCACGATTTCAAGCGCGGCCAGCGGCATCGGCATGTCGATGCGCAATTCGCGCAGCGAGCGCTGCAACCGCGTCAGGTGGCGCGGCATATCGACAACCTTGCCGCCCCTGATTTCGCAGACCTCGTAGACGCCATCAGAGAACTGATAGCCGCGGTCTTCGATGTTCACACTGGCGTCCCGCATGTCGCGGTACTGGCCGTTCACATAAGCAATGCGGGACATATGTTAGCCTACACCCAGCGCCTTGAGCTTGCGATGAAGGGCCGAACGTTCCATGCCGACAAACTCAGCAGTGCGCGAAATGTTGCCCGAGAAGCGGCTGATCTGCGCGATCAGGTAGTCGCGCTCGAACACCTCGCGGGCCTCGCGCAGCGGCAGGCCCATGATGTGCTCGCCGTTATTACCTGTGGGCATGGCCGGGATCATCGAGCCGACATCCTGCGGCAGCATGTCGGCGGTAATCGCCGCTTCAGCATCGCCGCCTGCCAGAATCATCACTCGCTCGACATTGTTGCGAAGTTGGCGGACGTTGCCCGGCCAGACGTGCGATTGCAGTACCGCCATGGCGTCCTCTCCGATCCGCCGCTTCGGCAGGCCGGTGGCGGACGATATCTGATCCATGAAATACTCGACGAGTTCGGGAATGTCCTCCCGCCGCTCCGACAAGGGAGGGACGCGGATCGGGACAACCGACAGCCGATGATAAAGATCCTCACGGAACTTTCCCTCGGCTATCTCGGCTTCAAGGTTACGCGCCGTCGACGACACAATGCGAACATCGACGCTAACCTTGGTGGTGCCGCCTGCCCGCTGAAACGTCTGATCGACCAGCACGCGCAAAATCCTGTTCTGGGTTTCGCGCGGCATGTCTGCTATCTCGTCGATAAACAACGTGCCGCCGTGGGCTTCTTCGAGGGCGCCGGGCTTGCGGCCAGTCTCGCCGTCGGACAGTTCGACGCCAAAGAGTTCGACTTCCATGCGCTCCGGCGTGATCGCCGCGGCGTTGATGACAACGAACGGCCCGTCGGCACGGCTGGACATTGCATGAAGCGTGCGCGCGGCAAGTTCCTTGCCGCCGCCCGATGGTCCCACGATCATGATGCGGCTGTTGGCCTTGGCTGCGCGATCGATGGTCTGGCGCAACTGGTTCATGCAAGGCGAGCGGCCGATCAGCGTTCCCGACGATGGCGCATGCTGCTTGAGTTCACGCACCTCGCGCTTGAGACGCGACGTTTCCAGCGCACGGTTCGCCACCAGAATCAGCCGATCCGCCTTGAAGGGTTTCTCGATAAAATCGTAAGCGCCCCGCTTGATCGCGGCGACTGCTGTCTCGATGTTGCCGTGGCCCGAGATCATCACGACCGGAACTTCGGGATGGTTCAGCTTGATCTGCTCGAGCAATTGCAGACCATCCAGCTTGCTGCCCTGAAGCCAGATGTCGAGAAAGATCAGGTTCGGCCGGCGGCTCGAAATTTCCGACAGCGCGGAATCACTGTCACGCGCAGTACGCGTCTTGAAACCCTCGTCGTCGAGAATACCCGCGACAAGATCCCGAATATCAGCTTCGTCATCGACGATCAAAATATCATTCGCCATGAATCACGCCCGCTCTGTCAATCGCCGGTTACGGCTTCTGTTTTTGTTTCGTGTGGTTCCTCGGAGCCGGATTCTTTCACCAGGCCGAAGACAGAAAATCGCATCCGCACCCACGCTCCCCGCGCACCAGGGCGAAGAGCGGATGCGTCGTTCAGTTCGATACGTCCGCCGTGATCTTCGAGAACGCGGCCAACAATCGCGAGACCAAGGCCGGTGCCTTTCTCGCGGGTGGTCACATACGGCTCAAGCAGCCGCGCACGGCTTTCTTTAGGCAACCCAATTCCGTTATCCACAATATCGATCACGATATCGTCGTTTTCACGCGCGGCGATGACATCAATGTGTCCGCGTTCGATCTCTCCGGGAGGGACCGCGCTGATGGCTTCGGTGGCGTTCTTGATGATGTTGGTCAATCCCTGCGAGATCAGCCGCCGGTCGAACTTCGCATGCATCGGCTCCTGCTTGATATCTACGTCGATATCGATGTCAGGATACCCCACACGCATCAGGAAGACTGTCTGACGGACAGTGTCTGCGACATCCTCGCCCTCAATGACAGGTTTCGGCATGCGCGCAAACTTCGAGAACTCATCGACCATCCTGCGAATATCATCGACCTGACGGATGATCGTGTCGGTGCATTGATCGAAAATGGGCCGATCTTCCGTGATAACCTTGCCGAACTTGCGGCGAATGCGTTCGGCGGACAACTGGATCGGGGTCAGTGGATTCTTGATCTCGTGCGCGATACGACGAGCGACGTCCGCCCATGCCGATGTCCGCTGCGCAGTCACCAGTTCGGTGATATCGTCGAGCGTAATGATGTAGCTCTCGTTCGATTGTCCGGTCTGCTCGGAACTGACACGCACGGAGAGATTGCGCTCTACATTGTCGCGGCTGATCTCGATCTGCCCCTGCAACAGACGCTGCGCGCTGCTACGTGCGGTCGTCATCAGATCATCGAGTTCCGGAACGATCTCGGATAACGGCTTGCCCATCACCTCCGATTCCGAATGTCCGATCAGTTTTTCCGCGGAGCGGTTCAGAACGGCGATCTTGCCACCGCCATCGACACCTATAATGCCGGCGCTCGCGGATGAAAGAACCGCTTCGATAAACCGGCGGCGGCTGTCGATGAGACCGCTCGCATTCACAAGATCGTCGCGCTGTGTGCGCAGCTCCTGCGTCATCTTGTTGAATGTTTCGCCAAGATTGGCGAGGTCCCCCTCGGACTTAATGACGGGCACTTGAACATGGAGATCGCCAGTGGAGACCAGATTGGCCGCACTCATCAGCCGGCGGATCGGCGCGACCAGCCAGTTGGCGAAATTCAGGCCGATCAGCACCGATGACATCAGCACAGTCAGCGCGATCACGGTGAACATCAACGCGAAAGCGACCTGAATTCCCAGACGACGCGATTCGAGTTCGGCGTACTCCTTCACGCTCGCCTGCGTCTGCTGCAACTGCGCGACGACACGCGGATCGAGAATGCGCGCGACGTAAAGAAACGTATCCTGGAATGCGCGCAAGCGAATGACCGCGGCGACATAGTTCTGTTCGATGAATACACCGATCTGGGGTTCATCCTCGGTGACGTTCTTCAGAAAATCTCCGGCCGGGGTCTGGAAATCCTGCCGGATTCCCGTGGCCGCCGTTTCAAGGATGTTGCGATCCTTGTCGATGATCATGGCGCCCGGCAGATTGCGGGAGGTCGCGCTCGACGTCAGCACGTTGCGGAAGGTCTGCCGGTCCTGATCGAACAGCGGCCGCGCACGCGCAATGTCGTTCGACATGCCGATGATGTCGCCGCGAATAAGCTGTGCGTGTTCGTAGACATACGCATTTGCGACGATCAGCGAATTCTCGATCACCGCGCGGGTACGCACCGAAAACAGCCGGTCGAGGCCGCGATCGATGGTGACGTTGGCCACGATCGAGACCAGCACCGCCGGCAAAACCGCGATTACTGAAAACAGGCTGACGATCTGGACATGCAGGCGCGCGGCCGCGCGGCCACGGCGGCGGGCTTGAACGACCTGCCAGACCTCGCGGGCGATGATCGCCAGCAGCAGCAGAATGGTCACGCCATTGATGAGAAGGAAGGTGACAACGACGTTGTGGACCGGCGCGATCGGCGTCAGTCCGGTCAGCACCACGAAGGTCAGGAACGCGGATAGCAGCGAAATGCCGACGGCGAACGGCGCCAATAGCCGATGCCACGGCCGGCCGGAAGGCTCGGCGACCGACGGGTCGAGGGATTGGGCCGACGCCTCTGCTGCGCTCATGCGGGGATCGTGTCAGGCCGGATTTGCCGGTTCGAGGCGGGTGCCCCGACCAGTGATGCATTCATATCACAATGTTGCTGAATTGCGACATTTCCTAGGCGCATGTCCGTGACGAATTGCGCCTTCAACGGTTTCTAAGCGAGCCGGCTGCGCCAAAAAATCGCCCCTTCACCGGAATGCCACTCAATGGCAGAGCCGAATTCGGGAACCCGTTTACCCGGCGCAGTTGAAAATGCTCCTAGCTGCCGCTGCGATAGACCTGAATGTCGAGATCCCGAATCTTCTTGCGGAGGGTGTTCCGGTTCAGTCCGAGAAGGTCCGCCGCCCTGATCTGATTGCCGCGATTGGCCGCCAGCGCCGCCGTCAGCAGCGGAACTTCGATCTCCTTCAGGATGCGATGGTAGAGCCCCGGCGGCGGCAGCCCGTTCGGGAAGCCGGCGAAATGCGATGCCAGGTACATCTCCACCGCGCCCCCGAGGTTGTCCACGCTTTGCGGCATGTTGCCACCTGACACCACGGCAGGTGGTGCCAGTTCGCCCTCGATCACCGAGCCGGTAATGACATCCTGCGGATAGAGCGCGGCAAGGCGGCGTGCGAGGTTTTCAAGCTCACGCACGTTGCCAGGCCAGCGATGCTGCTTCAGGCGCTCGACCGCCTGCGCATCGAGCTTCTTCGGTGGCAGGCCATCCTTTTCCGCCAGCGCAAAGAAGTGTCGGATCAGGTCGGGCAGATCCTCAATGCGCTCGCGCAGCGGCGGCAGCCGCAGTGGCACGACATTGAGACGGAAGAACAAATCTTCGCGGAACAATCCTTGCTGGATGAGGATGCGCAGGTCCTTGTTACTCGCTGCAACGATCCGCACATCGGTCTTGATCGGCGTGCGGCCCCCGACCGTGGTGTACTCACCCTGCTGCAGGACGCGCAGCAAGCGGGTCTGTGCTTCCATCGGCATGTCGCCGATTTCATCGAGAAACAACGTGCCGCCTTCGGCCTGCTCGAACCGTCCGGTCGCGCGGGCGTTCGCGCCGGTGAACGCGCCACGCTCATGTCCGAACAGTTCGGATTCGATCAGGTCACGTGGAATTGCGGCCATGTTGACCGCGACGAACGGGCCGTTACGGCGCTTGCCGTAGTCATGCAGCGCCCGTGCCACCAGCTCCTTGCCGGTGCCGGATTCGCCGGAGATCATGACCGTCAAATCGGTTTGCATCAGGCGCGCGAGTACGCGATAGATTTCCTGCATCGCCGGCGAGCGGCCGACCAGCGGAATGGAATCGAACTCACCCTCGTCCTTGACTGTTGCCGGGCGCTCTTTTGGTTCAGACAATGCGCGGCCGACGATCGCGATCAATTCCTTGAGGTCGAAAGGCTTCGGCAGATATTCGTAGGCACCGCGCTCCGATGCCCGGATCGCAGTCATGAACGTGTTCTGTGCGCTCATGACGATGACCGGTAGATTCGGGCGCATTTTCTTGATGCGCGGCAGCAGATCGAACGCATTCTCATCCGGCATCACAACGTCAGTGATGACAAGATCGCCCTCGCCCTGGCTCACCCAGCGCCAGAGCGTGGCGGCATTGCCTGTCAGCCGCACCTCATATCCGGCGCGGGACAGCGCCTGATTGAGCACGGTTCGGATGGCGGTGTCGTCGTCAGCGACAAGTATGCTACCTGCGGGCATTGTTATTTATTCCTCATCTGCGGTCTGTGAGGCATGCGAGAGCGTTCCCGGGCGCCCGTCGCTATTGCTGTGGTTGGGATTGTTGTTTTTGGTTGGATTGAACATCGGCAGCAGCACGCGAAAAACCGTCTTTCGCGGCTGGGATTCACATTCGATAATGCCGCCATGATCGTTGACGATCTTGGCCACGAGCGCGAGGCCAAGACCGCTGCCAGTCGGTTTGGTGGTCACGAACGGATCGAACAGATTTGGCAGCAGGTCGTCCGGCACACCTGAACCGTTGTCTTTCACGCAGAATTCCAGCGGCAGCGACACACGTGACTTCTTGCCAGGCACCGAGAGGCGCACACCCGGCCGGAATGCTGTCGTCAGTTGAATCTCACCATCGGTCCCGAGATCCGCAACGGCTTCCGCCGCGTTCTTCACAAGGTTCAGGAACACCTGAATGAGCTGATCCTGATTAGCCAGCACAGGCGGTAATGACGGATCATACTCTTCGACGAACTTGATGTTGCGAGCGAAGCCCGATTGGGCGAGGCGCTTCACATGATCGAAGACGGAATGAATGTTTACCGGTCCGCGCGCCACGGGACGCTCGTCGCCGAATACTTCCATGCGGTCGACAAGCGTCACAATGCGATCCGCCTCGTCGCAGATCAGGCGGGTCAAAGTGCGATCTTCCGGTGAAGCTGCCTGTTCAAGCAACTGTGCGGCGCCGCGAATGCCTGACAGCGGATTTTTGATTTCATGCGCCAGCATCGCCGCCAGCGCGATCACCGAACGGGCGGCGCTGCGATGTGTCAGCTGCCGGTCCATCTTGTCGGCGATAGTGCGCTCCTGAAGCATCACCACAATATGGCCTGGGTGCTCGCTGAGCGGTGCGACATGAAGATCGACCTGACGATCGCCGCCGATACGAGGCGTGCCCAGATCGACCTTGTATTCATTCACAGCCGAGCCGGTGCGGCGCACCTGATCGATCAGCGCGAGCAGCGGGCTGCCGAACGGCACCAGCTCGCGCAACATCTGCCGCTGCAAATGCGGGATCGACGTTTCGAAGAACGATTCCGCCGCGATATTCGCGTCGAGGATTTTGCCGTCCGGGGCGATAAGCATCACCGGATTGGGCAGCGCGTTCAGAATGGCGTCACTGTTCGCAAGTTGCGGAACGCGTTTTTCGGCAGCATTGCTCATGCGGCAGCGCTCCATGAAAGTTCGCCAAAGGCATCGTGAAGCGAGCGGCGGACGTAAGCTGGGTCTGTTGCGGTCAGGATGGTCTGACGCCAGCGCTTAAGGACGTCCGCGGATGCAGCACTGCCCTTCGCTGCGACGTCGAGCGCCCAGCCCAGATGCTTGCGCGCATGACGCGAGCCGACACGGGTTCCGTAGTGATCGACGACCCGGTCGTAGAGCTGGCAGACATGGTCCAGCTGTTCGCTGAGGTGCGGCACGGATTCCGGAGCGCCGCCATCGAGACGGCGCGCGATCTGTCCTGGAAGCCAAGGCTGGCCTTGCGCGCCTCGTCCGACCATCACCGCGTCTGCGCCAGAATCTTCGAGCGCAACCGTCGCCTGCTCGAACGAGGTGATGTCACCATTGACAACCACCGGTACCGTCACCGCGTCCTTGACTGGCCGCACGGCAGCCCAGTCAGCGCTTCCTTTGTAGAACTGGCAGCGGGTGCGCCCATGCACCGTGATCATTTTTACGCCCGCCGCCTCGGCACGGCGAGCCAGTTCGGGTGCGTTGAGAGATTTGTCGTCCCAGCCTAGCCGCATCTTCAACGTCACCGGGACGCTGACGGCGGACACGGTCGCCTCAATCAGCCGCAGGGCATGATCGAGATCGCGCATCAGCGCTGAACCGGATTGGCCGCCGGTGACATGACGCGCGGGACAACCCATGTTGATGTCGATGACATCGGCGCCGGCAGCTTCTGCGATCTTCGCGCCTTCGGTCATCCAGTGGGTCTCGCAGCCTGCGAGCTGAACCACATGCGGGCCGATACCGGCCGCCTCGCAGCGCAGGACGGACATCGGACGCCCCCTTGCGAGATCGTCGCTGGCGGTCATTTCCGAGACGACAAGCCCGGCTCCCAGTTCAGCGGCGATGCGGCGGAACGGAGCATCGGTCACGCCCGACATCGGCGCGAGAAGGACGCGATTGGCGACCGTGATATCGCCAATGGTCAACGCTGCCTGACGTGCCGGAGCCATAGCGATCATTGTTCTTTTCGATTTTTGCCGAACCCCGCCTCGTTGCGAGGGTCGCATAGCTTAATTTCTAAGCATATTGAGATCATGCCTACACTTTAGCCAATTTCGGGCAGCTTGCAAGTGCGGCGCAACAATTCTTCCAAATTCTTCACAGGGTTGCGGAATCGTGCTGTTCCCCGTCCGAATATGGTAAGTGCAGCACCCAAAGCTGCCAACAATCGGCTCAGCCCCCTGCTCGGACAGTCGCCAAATACTCATGCCAACGCAAAAACGGACTGCCGCCATTATCGTCGCTGCCGGCCGCGGACTTCGCGCCGGGACCGGAGGCCCCAAACAATACCGATCAATCGGCGGTAAAACCGTCCTTTCGAGGGCGATGGAGCCGTTTTGTACCCATCCCGGGGTGTTTGCCGTCCAGCCGGTCCGCAACCCGGACGATGCCGACATCTTCGATCAAGCGGTCGGTCACCTCAAATACCAGACACCGGTGAACGGTGGCGCGACGCGGCAGGCCTCCGTCCGCGCCGGGCTTGAGGCGCTTGCGAGCGAGTCGCCGGATATCGTTCTCATTCACGACGCGGCCCGCGCGTTCGTCACCGACAAGGTGATCACACGCGCCATCGATGCGGCGCTGATTACGGGTGCTGCGATTCCCGTCGTGCCGGTAACCGACACCATCAAGGTGGTCGATGGATCGGGCGCCATCCAGGCGACACCGGACCGTGCGAGCTTGCGAATTGCGCAAACGCCGCAGGCATTTCACTTCGACACCATTCTCGAGGCTCATCGCCGCGCCGCGCGCGAGGGGCGCGACGATTTCACCGACGACGCGGCGATCGCGGAATGGGCGGGGTTGACCGTCGCAACATTTGAAGGCGATGCTGCCAACATGAAACTGACCACACCGGAAGATTTTGCACGCGAAGAAGCGCGGCTCGGCGCCATGCTCGGCGATATCCGCACCGGTACCGGCTACGACGTGCATGCGCTGACCGACGGCGATCATCTGATGCTGTGCGGCGTCCGCGTGCCGTTCAATCGCGGCTTCCTCGCCCATTCCGATGGCGACGTCGGACTGCATGCGATTGTCGACGCGATCCTCGGCGCGCTGGCCGATGGCGATATCGGCTCACACTTCCCCCCGAGCGACCCGAAGTGGAAGGGCGCGGCCTCCGACCAATTCCTGAAGCATGCCGTCGAACTGGTCGGCAAGCGCGGCGGACGGATTGCGCATCTTGAAGTGACGATGATCTGCGAAGCGCCGAAGATCGGCCCGCTGCGCGATGCAATGCGCGCGAAGATCGCCGAGATCACCGGGCTTCCGCAATCGCGCGTCGCCGTGAAGGCGACAACCAGCGAACGCCTCGGATTTACCGGTCGCCAGGAAGGTATCGCGGCGACCGCAAGTGCAACTATCCGCCTTCCCTGGGACGAATCCTTGAACGCCGGACAATCCGCATGAGCGGCAGCGCCACCCGCGCCCTCTCCCGCTCGTTGCTGGATCTGTGCCGGATGCGCAAACTGACCATTGCGACGGCAGAATCCTGCACCGGCGGACTGGTTGCCGCTGCGCTGACCGAAATCCCCGGCTCCTCCGATGTCGTCGATCGCGGTTTCATCACCTACTCCAATGAGGCCAAGCACGCGATGCTCGGCGTCGATACTTCGACGCTGGAAACATTCGGCGCTGTCAGCAAAGAAACCGCGACCGCGATGGCTTTCGGCGCACTTGAACACGCCGATGTCGATCTGGCGGTTTCAATCACAGGCATTGCAGGTCCCGGCGGCGCAACGCCGGGCAAGCCCGTGGGATTGGTGCATCTGGCGGTTGCCGCCCGCGACGGCCGCATTGCTCACAAGGAATGCCGCTTCGGCGCCGTAGGCCGCAGCAACGTGCGCGAGCAGTCAGTCGTGGAAGCGCTGAAGATGCTGACGGAGATGGCGCGCGGACCGCAGCCGCCGATCAAGAAGCGGCCACGCGCGGCGGCCCATAGACCGCATCCGCGCGTTTCTCGAACGCCGCGGCGAAGCGCTGGAAAGCGGCGTCGAACATCGCGCCCATCAGCACCGCGAGCATCCGACTCTTGAACTCGTAGGCGATAAAGAAGCCGACATCGCAGGCGCTCTCGGATTTCGCCTCGAAGGTCCAGCGGTTCTCAAGCTTGCTGAACGGGCCCTGCAAGTATTCGACAAGGATTTTCAGGTTCGGTTTGTCGAGCGTGACGCGGCTGGTAAAGGTCTCGCGGACCACCTGAAACGAAACGGTCATATCGGCGACAATAACCTCTGTACCGTCGGGCTTTTGCGTGCGCTGGCGGACCTTCAGCGCCTGACACATCGGCACGAATTCGGGATAGCGTTCGACATCGGCGACGAGATCGAACATTTTCTCCGCGCTGTGACGCACGCGGCGCTTGTTTGAAAACTGGGGCATCGGGAGCTAGCGGTTTGCCGCTTCGCGTGCCGCCTGCAGCTTGGCAAAATCCTCGCCGGCGTGATGGGACGAACGCGTCAGCGGACTCGCCGAGACCATCAGGAAGCCCTTGGTGTAGGCGACCTTTTCGTAGCCGCCGAATTCATCCGGCGTCACGTAACGCATCACGGCGTGATGCTTGAGGCTCGGTTGCAGATATTGCCCGATGGTGAGGAAGTCGACATCCGCTGAACGCAGGTCGTCCATCACCTGCAACACTTCATGGCGTTCCTCGCCGAGACCAACCATGATGCCCGATTTGGTGAAAATGGTGGGATCCATCTCCTTGACCCGCTGCAACAGCCGGATCGAGTGGAAGTAGCGCGCGCCGGGACGCACAGTGAGATAGCGCGACGGTACCGTTTCGAGATTGTGGTTAAACACGTCGGGCTTGGCCGCAACCACCTGCTCCAGCGCACTCTCTTTGCGGAGAAAGTCCGGTGTGAGGATTTCGATGGTTGTCGTCGGGCAGTTCGCGCGGATGGCGCGGATGGTCTTGGCGAAATGATCCGCGCCGCCGTCCGCAAGATCGTCGCGATCCACGGACGTAATGACAACATGATGCAAACCGAGCTTCTGCACGGCCAGCGCGACATGCTCGGGCTCGGATGCGTCGAGTGCGCCAGGCAAGCCGGTCTTGACGTTGCAGAAAGCGCAGGCGCGGGTGCAGGTGTCACCCATGATCATGAAGGTGGCGTGCTTCCTGTCCCAGCACTCGCCGATGTTCGGACAGCCGGCTTCCTCGCACACCGTGACGAGGCCGTTTTCCTTGACGATATTGCGGGTGTTGGCATAGCCGCGCGAATTCGGCGCGCGCACGCGAATCCAGTCCGGCTTGGCCGGGGACTTGGCGTCGGGCCGGTTGACCTTCTCCGGATGGCGCGGGCGCACCTGATTTGGCGACACCGTATCGATCAAAGTGACCATGAAAAGTCCGCGATTTCCTTAGACTTACCTAAGCCCGCCAATGTCTTGGCGCAAGCCGTCCGCATCCATTAGATGGGGCATGATCCTGTCCGAAAACCGGTTTTCACTTTTCGGGATCATGCCCTAGTCTTGGAATGACTATCACGTTTCCAACCGGTCCAGCATGGCCCTGCGCGCCTATCCCCTGCCCATAAATGGCTGAACGACAGTCCCAAGCCCCTGCTGGACGGCTGCTGACGCGCAAATTCTTCGCGCGCAGCGTCCATGTCGTGGCCCCGGACCTGATCGGCGCGACGCTGCTGGTGGACGGCGTCGGCGGCATCATCACAGAAGTCGAAGCCTATCACCACACCGAGCCGGCCGCGCATTCGTTCAACGGGCCGACACCGCGCAACATGGTGATGTTCGGCCCGCCGGGATTTCTCTACGTCTATCGCTCCTACGGCATCCACTGGTGCATGAATTTCGTCTGCGAAAAGGAAGGCTCCGCCAGCGCAGTGCTGATCCGCGCGATCGAGCCGACCCACGGCATCCCGGCGATGCGGCGGCGGCGCGGCTTGCACGACGAACGAATGTTGTCTTCAGGCCCCGGCAAACTCTGCGAGGCGATGGCCGTGACCGACAAGCACAACGGCCTCGCCCTCGATACACCGCCGATTGAGGTTTACGCGCGCACACGAAAACCGGACATCGTCAGTGGCATCCGCATCGGCATCACCAAGGCCGTCGAGCTGCCGTGGCGCTATGGACTGAAGGGCTCGAAATTCATGAGCAAGCCGTTTCGGGCATAGGCGAAGCGGTGAGGAACTTTGCTGCAAAGGCGGAGTCTTGACGAAACCGCGATGCTGCGAAACTCCGAAAAATTGCATCGCGGCGAAGCAAAGTCGGCGGTTGGGGCGCTCGTTATGCGCTCGCTGCATGGCGAGAAAAGCCGATCAGCCTCCGCAACGCGCACCCATCAAAACGTGGGCAGGAGAATAACCGAATCAGATCGCCGCGTGACAGACGGCTTCGATCCGGTTGCCGTCGGGGTCGCGCAGAAAAGCTGCATAGTAAGATGCGTGATAGCTCCGCAGGCCGGGAGCGCCGTCATCGCTGCCGCCCGCCGCGATGCCGGCGTCCCAAAAGGCATCCACCTGCGTTTGCCACTTCGCCTTGAAGCACCAATGCCGGCCAGCGGCCTCCTCGGGCCTGGCACCTTTGCGGATCGAGATGTAGACGCGATCCGGATACGCTGCACGCGAGCGTTCTCCATAGCCAAGCCAATCGTCACGGCGTCCGACCTTAACAACGCCGAGCGCATTCATGATCGCATCATAAAAGCGCTCAGCCGCGGCGATGTCGGAGACGGTAATCGAAACATGGTCGAGCATCGGCCACTCCGGGATTATCGCGCCATAATGTTCATTCGCTCCGGCGCGTCGAAAAATTGGTCATCAGTGTCAGCGCAATAAGCGGCGACACCCAAACGGCAACAGGGACAAATGCAAACGCAGCGCTCCCACTGCTGTCCCATGCGATGCCGCCGAGAACCGAGATCGTCATCGCTAGACCATAGCCCAGCGTAAATATACCCGCCGACATTCGCGGCACCTCATCCGGTGCAACCAGCAACGCGGGCAGAGCCAGCACAAGGGTCAGCGCGATGGCGCAAGCAAAACCGATCATCGCCGCCGATCCGATCAGGCTCCACGCCTGACCGGACATCAGAATGCCGGCGATGCCTGCGATCCCGATCGCCCCGGCGGAGAGCAGCGGCCATTTCTTCCGCTCCCAGCGGCTTGCCATCACCAGCAGAAGGAATGACGCGGGCAACTGGCCGACATTGAGCGCCGTGAGCGCCGGGCCGATCAGTTCGGTGCGGTCCGTCTGCAGCAGATATCCCGGAAGAAAAGCGTTCGTGCAGAAGTAGAGCTGGTTGGGGCCGCTCATGATAAGGCCCAGCTTCCAAAGCAACGGATCGCTCCAATCCGGCATCCAGAGACGATGGCGCGAGACGGGCGCATCTTTGCCGCCCGGTTGAAACAGAAAAATGACGAGTGCGATCGCCACGAGCGGAATCGACCAGAACACAAGACTCGCGCGCCAGCTTCCTGCCATAAGCGGCACGATGAAGGCAGCGAGCATGACCGGGAAGATTTCGCCACACAGAAGGCCGTTGGTATAGACCGCCGTGGCGAAGCCGATCCGGTCCGGCACCCACTGGCGCACGGTCGGCGGCAGCGACGGCTGCATCACCGCGATCCCCGCCGCCATGATCACGGTCGTGACGTAGAGCATCCACGTGTCGGTCGCGAAGCCGCGCAAAGCCGAACCCGCCGCCGCGATCAAAAGCCCGATGATGAGCGCGGGCACAGCGCCAACGCGGGCGATCAGGAGCGAGCCCGGCACGGCGACCAGGGCGAATAGGAAAACCGGAATGGCGTTCAGGATGCCGACCTCGGTGCCGGACAGCCTGAGATCCAGAATGATCAGCGCCAGCACCGGCGGCACGGCAAGAAGCGTCAGCCGCAGACCGTTTCCCGCGAGCCAGAGGAGCAGCAGCGCGTTGAACGAGGACGACCGCTGCAAGATCATTCCGCGCCCTTGAGCCGCTCCAAAGCTTCGAGGATTTTCGCCTTCCGGGTTTCGGCTTCCTCGCGCTTCTCGCGCTGTTCTTCGATGACTTCTTCCGGTGCGTTGGCGACGAACTTCTCGTTGCCGAGCTTGGCATCGACGCGCTTGATGTCGGCGTCCGCCTTTGCAAGCTCCTTGTCGAGGCGCACCTTCTCGGCCGCAAGGTCGATCACGCCTTTCAGCGGGATCGCAGCGACCTCACCGCGCACCAGCAACTGCACGGAGCCGTCCGGCGCACGATCGGCGAATGAAATGTCGCCGAGGCGCGCGAGGCGCTTCATGACGTCGCTCCAGCGTTCCGCACGCCCCTTGATGTCGGCGGACGCGCCGACCAGCACCAGCGGAAACAGCGTCGCGGGCGGAATGTTCATCTCCGCGCGCACCGAGCGAATTGCCGAGATGAGGTCGATCAGCCAGCCGATCTCGGCTTCGGCCGCTGGATCGCTGAACTGCTCAAGCTCCGGCGCCGGCAGAACGACGATGGGCATCGCCAGCGGATCGGCTGAGATCGCCGGCTCAAAGATCGGCGCGGCTGGCGCTTTCAACGGCCAATCGGCGAGAGCGAGAAGCCCGTCGCGCCTGGCCGTCACGCCCCAAAGCTCCTCGGTGAGGAACGGCATGAACGGATGCAGCAGCTTGAGGATCTCGTCGCGCGCCCAGGCGATGCTGGCCTGGGTCTCCGCCTTGGCCGGCGAGTCCGCGCCCATCAGCACAGGCTTGGCGAGTTCGAGATACCAGTCGCAGTAAATGTTCCAGACGAAGCGGTACATGATGCCCGCCGCATCGTTGAAACGATACGCCTGAATGGCTTCCGTCACTTCGCGTGTGGCCCGCGCGGTTTCATGCGCGATCCAGCGGTTGAGCGTTTCCTTCGTCTTCGACGGTTCGAAGCCATCGGCCAGCGCGCAGCCGTTCATTTCGGCAAAGCGCGAGGCGTTCCACAGCTTGGTCGCGAAGTTGCGATAGCCTTCGACGCGCTGGGTCGAGAGCTTGATGTCGCGGCCCTGCGCCGCCATCGCGGACAGCGTGAAACGCAGCGCGTCAGCGCCGTAGTCATCGATCAGATGCAGCGGATCGATGATATTGCCTTTCGACTTCGACATCTTCGCGCCCTTCTCGTCGCGGACGAGGGCATGGATGTAGACGGTCGGGAACGGCACGTCCTTCATGAAGTGCATGCCCATCATCATCATCCGGGCGACCCAGAAGAAGATAATGTCGAAACCAGTGACCAGAACATTGGTCGGGTAATAGCGCTTCACATCGATGTCGGTGTCGGGCCAGCCGAGCGTCGAGAACGGCCACAGCGCCGACGAGAACCATGTGTCGAGCACGTCCTCGTCGCGCGTGATAAAGCCGTCGCGCTTGGCCGGATCGAGCGCCATGTCATGGCCCTGCTCCGCCGTGATGACTTCCTGTTCGACGTAATAGCCGAGCGCCTTGCCGACCGCCTCGTCCTCGGTCTCGGCGACGAACACCTTGCCGTCCGGTCCGTACCATGCCGGGATCTGATGCCCCCACCAGAGCTGGCGCGAGATGCACCACGGCTGGATGTTCTCCATCCACTCGAAGTAGGTCTTCTCCCAGTTCTTCGGCACGAACGCGGTCTCGCCGCTGCGCACCGCCGCGATCGCGGGCGCGGCCAGGGTCTTGGCGTCGACATACCACTGGTCGGTCAGATAAGGCTCGATGACAACACCGGAGCGGTCGCCATGTGGCACCATGTGTGTGTTGGGCTCGATCTTCTCAAGGAAACCGGCCTCTTCCAGCTTGGCGACAATCAGCTTGCGTGCGGCAAAGCGATCCTTGCCGTCGAGTTCTTCGGCAAAGATCAATGCGGCTTCAGGAAGATCGCGCAGGTAGTCCTCGTTGCCGGACAGCGACATGCGCGCTTCCTGATCGAGCACGCTGATCGAGCGCAGACTGTGACGGCGGCCGACCTCGAAGTCGTTGAAGTCGTGCGCAGGCGTGATCTTCACCGCGCCCGAGCCCTTTTCCGGGTCGGAATACTCGTCTGCGACAATCGGGATCAGACGTCCGGCCAGCGGCAGCACCGCAAAGCTGCCGACCAGATTCCGGTAGCGTTCGTCGTCCGGATTCACGGCGATCCCGGTATCGCCAAGCATGGTCTCGGGCCGCGTGGTCGCGACCACGATATAGCTCGCCGGATTGTCGGGATCGAAGCTGACGCCTTCCAGCGGATAGCGCAGATACCAGAGGCTGCCCTTGACCTCGATCTGCTGCACCTCGAGGTCCGAAATCGCGGTCAGCAATTTCGGGTCCCAGTTGACCAGCCGCTTGTCCTTGTAGATCAGACCCTGTGCATAGAGTTCGACGAACACCTTCGCGACGGCGCGCGACAGGCCCTCGTCCATGGTGAAGCGTTCGCGTGACCAGTCGCACGATGCACCGAGACGCTTCAACTGATTGACGATGACACCGCCGGATTCGGCCTTCCACTTCCAGACCCGCTCCAGAAATTTCGCGCGGCCCATATCGCGGCGGCCCGGCTCCTGACGCTCCATCAATTGCCGCTCGACCACCATCTGCGTGGCGATGCCCGCGTGGTCGGTTCCCGGCTGCCACAGCACATCGCGGCCGCGCATGCGCTCGAACCGGCACAGGATGTCCTGCAGCGTATTGTTGAGCGCGTGGCCCATATGCAGCGAGCCGGTAACATTCGGCGGCGGAATGACGATCGTGAAGGGCTCGGCGTCGCGGCGCTCGGGCCGTCCGGCCTTGAACGCCCCTGCGTCTTCCCAGGCACGGGCAATACGGTCCTCGATCTCGGCGGGCTGGTAGTTTTTCTCGATCATCACACTGCAATCAATGGGGAAAGGCACGCGCTAGAAAGCTCCCAGCACGCGCCAAGTCAACACTTCAAAATGGAGGTTTTTCGGCAGATTTGGCCGAAATCACCGGCCTCGGGAGACCCGCTCGATCTCGGCCTTGACGATCCGCTCCACCAGATTGGGCAGATTGTCGTCCAGCCAGGACTTCAGCATCGGCCGCAGCATCTCCTTGACGAGATCCTCAAGGGTCCGGGCGTTGTTGCTCAGAACAGTATTCGCCAGCGTATTGAACGCGGACTCCACCGCTGAAACCGTCGAACCCGACAAAATCTGCTGCGTCGGCATCTCGCGCTGCGGCGGCGCCCGTTCGGTGAACGTGGGCGATTCCATTACCGGAGAGCGTTGTTGGGGGGCTTGAACCATCGGCGACTCGGTGAACTCCAGATCGTCCTCGGGTTCGATCTTGTTGAATGTCGGCGGCGGTTCGGGCACCGCCATCTGCTCGGTCAACTCGAACACATCGGTGTCTTCTTCCGGCTCCGCGGCTTTCGCAGGGGCAGCAGGCGCATCGAAGCTCGCCATCATCGCATCGATTTCAGCCTGGCTGTTCTTTGCCGCCGGCGCAGGAGCAGGTGCAACCGCAGGTTTGGGCGCGATCTTGGACGGCGGAATGCCGGTCATCACGGGACGAGCGGGTACAGGCCGCGACATTTCCGCTTTGGGAACTTCCGTTTTCGGAGGCGCCGCTGCGGGAGCAGCAGTTCCCGCGACTGGCTTGGCCTCGTCATCGGAGATGATGCGCCTGATCGACGCGAGAATCTCCTCCATCGAGGGCTCCTGCGCCTTTGCCGGTTGCGTCATCTCGGACTCCACCCCATCGGCTGCCAGGTCAACCCGAGGGACCTGTAATAGCCGCACACCACCGTCACGAATCGCTTCGCGACCCATCAGAACGGTATGTCATGGCAACAATTGATTGCAAGCAACGGGCGACGGACCAGAACGGTTGATCACAGCGCTGATGTGAGAAGGTTAACCGGCGGTCCGGTGAACTCATTCGACATCTGCGCCGGACCCGAATGCAGGGTCACGACGCGAATGCCAATTCAAGTTAGCGGCCGTCCGGTGTCCGCACGCCAAACCAGCTATCGCGAACCTGATGATAGTGGACGCTCGCATCATAGACGTTGGTGGCGAGTTTCAGGACGGTCGGCGACAGACGTCCTACGGAGTTCAACACGCTGTAGGATGCAACGACGCGGTCATGCTGCGCCGTCACAAGTGCGACGCGTGCATTCACCAGCGCCTGCTGAGCGTTGAGGACGTCGAGCGTGGTGCGCTGCCCGACCCTCGCCTCTTCGCGAACGCCGTTCAAGGCGATCTCCGATGCCGTCACCTGCGACTGCGCCGACTGCACCTGCGCCTTGCCGGCAACAAGCTGGCCCCAGGCCTGTGCGACAGTGGCGCGGGTCTGGTCGCGAACCTGTTCGAGATTGAGGCGCTGCTGCGCCAGCGTTTCTTTCGACTGGCGGATCAGCGAGTATTCGGCGCCGCCCTGATAGACCGGCACGGTCAACTGTGCGACGGCGGATGCGCCGAACGCCTTGTAATTGGCCATCGTGTTTTCATAGGACTGCTGCACGCTGCCTTGCAGGGTCACGGTCGGGAACAACGCCCCTTCATTGACCTTTACCTGAAGGAAGCTGACGTCGATGCCGTACATGGCAGCGGTGATGTTCGGATTCTCGATAAGGCTGAGATCGACCGCGCCGGCCAGCGTGGGCGGCAGAAAGCGGTCGACAGGCGATCCGGCGGCAAGGTTGGAAGGCTCGTTGCCGATGATGCGGCGGAAGTTCGCGCGCGTCGTCGTCAGATTGGATTCCGCTGTCAGAAGCTGCGTCCGGCCCGCGGCAAGCTGAGCCTCGGACTGGGCGACGTCGGTGCGCGTCACTTCGCCGACATTGAAGCGATCACGGGTCTGCTTGAGGGTCTGCTCAAGCACACGGACGTTGCTCTTCTGCACCTCGACGATCGCCGAGTCGCGCAGGTAATCCATGTACACGGTCGCAGCCGAGAACAGCACGGTCTGTTCGAGCACGCGCAAGCCTTCGCGCGCAGCCGAAACCTGACTTTCAGCGGCACGCGTGCGATTGCCGGTCTGGCCGCCGTTGTACAGCGTCTGGCTGATCGTCGCGCCCACCGAGCGCGGCGCGTTCACGCCTCGGAGGCCGATTTCGCTGAGCCGCCCGCCGACCTGCGTATTGGTCTGCGTTTCGGTGTACTGCGTTCCCGCGCTGGCGGTCACCGCGACACGCGGACGATAACCGGACAACGCCTGCGGCACGCTTTCATCGGTGGCGCGGACCGATGCACGCTGCGCGTTAAGCTGCGGGTTGTTTTGATACGCGCGGACCAGCGCGGCCTCGATCGTGTCAGCCATGACCGGGACGGTCATGACAGGGCACAGCAGGAGAGTCGCCAGAGCGACACCCGCACTGAGTTTCTTCCGGTATCTAGCTTGCATTACTTCTTGTCCCCAAACCGGATTCACTCACCATCAGGGCGCGCGAAAGCCGGGTAGCTGAGTCGTCTGTGCCCGTTCCGCGTAAGTCTATGCATCGCCAAGCCGGGGTGAAACCCTTTCAGCCCGGCCGCCGTCGAAACAGTCAGGCTGGGACATTGCTGCCACACCTGCTCCAATTCTGGGAAAGAAAACCTAAAAACGAGTGCCGAAAGCTAGAACGTGAAGGCTGGACGACGCTCTAGGCCGGTCAAAACCGGCGCTGAGGCGTCAAAAAGCACCCGGCTGCCAAAATCGGCCGGTGACCGGGCGATTAATGTGGCGCGCGGGGGCTGGCTGGTCGCGAACACGCCCACCAGCCGCCCGCCCATCTTCAACTGCTCATACAGCTTATGAGGTTCCACCTCGGTGGCGCCGTCCATGACGATGACATCGTATGGCGCGTGGGCGTTTTGGCCCTCGGCTGGCTCGGCCGTGCTGACAGTCACATTGGCAAGGCCCAGATCAGCCAGATTTCGCGCAGCCGCAGCAGCCAGTGCCGAATCGGGCTCGGTGGCAAATACCTGTCCTGCGAGGCGCGCCGCCACAGCCGCCGAATAGCCGGTGGCGCAACCGACCACCAGGACACGGTCGGTTTCGGTGATCGCGGCAGCCTGGAGCATTTTCGCGAGCACCGCCGGCTTGATGAGGCAGCGCTTCGGCCGACCATCCGCCGCGACATCGATATCGATATCCAGATAGGCGATGAGGCGCTTGCTTTCCGGGACGAAATTCTCTCGCGGCACGGCGAGCATAGCGTCGATGATCCGCAGATCGGTCACATCGCTCGGCCGCACCTGACAGTCGACCATGTACTGCCGAGAGGTCGTGAAATCAGTCATGGGATAGCCTCAAGACAGGAACACCGAATGGATCATCAGCCAGCAGAGTGTGGCCAGCGCGGCACATATTTGCTGCAAGGCCGCACACGATGCAAGCCTGCAAGTCCGGTTATGGTATGAGGCCGCTGGTGGTAATGGCATCTACGTTGTTGAATTGGGGGCACATGACAAGCAGCACGACAAGACCCCCTCTCCGCATGCGGCTTTGCGGCCTGCCGCTCGCTGTATTGCTGATTGGTGCGAGCATTGCGCCGGCGGCGGCACAGACTGCGGCGCCCGCAGTTGCAGCTACCTCCGATCAGCCCGCGCCGAAGCGCAAGAAGGTGGTCGAACGCGCCGCCGCCATCATGAAGGCGCTGGGCGACTATTCGGCCAAGCGGACACAGAAACTTCCCGCCCTGGCCGATTACTATGCCGCCAAAGCCGATCTCGGAAAAATCGATGATTCCGCGCCCGAAGCTCCGCGCGCGAAGAAACTGCTGGCAGCGATGCAGAAGAATGAGCGCGAATACGTCCGCAAACACGGCGCGACCAATGTCAGCGCGCGGCTCGATTCGCTTTCCGGGAACGTCGAGGGCCGCAAACAGTTCGCGGTCACGACCAGCAAGCAGATGCTCCGCAGGGGACTTGCGATGGACATCGGCACATCCGGCGACCAAGAGACGGTGCTGAACTACAAGTATTTCAAGATGGATCGGCCGACGGTTCTCAACCTCGCCAGATCCGGGAATATCTTCAACAAGGCGCGCGATCTCGGATTTCGCTCGGTGGTTTTCACCAACGGACGCCTGACCTGGACCTACGACGTGGCAGCGAACACATTCAAATGAAGCGGGATCAAACAACGCCGGCGGGCAAAGCCGCGCCAAGCTCCGAACAGGGAGACCTCTCTGCGAGCAGACTGTCGACGATGCGGCGGCAGATGGACGAGTTCGACGATCTGCCGTCTGAAGTCCGCGCCGCTCTGATGTCGGCGAACGAGCCGAGCGACCAGATGATCGACGTTCTATGCACCATGAATCGGAGCGGCTTTCCCGTTGCAGACCTCATGAAGGTGATTGCGGCCAGCAATGCCAAGAGCGGATCATAAAGAGCGGATCGTAAAAATACCGGCGCTATCGCCGAATTCACCATCGGAAGCGGATTCGGCCCGCTAAGTGGCCGGAATCGACCCGTTCCGCCACGGGACGATTGCATAAGGGCTTGGGCCCTTGTAACTAGTCCGGCCTGTGAGGCCACGTGGCGGAGTGGTTACGCAACGGTCTGCAAAACCGTGTACACCAGTTCAATTCTGGTCGTGGCCTCCAATACTCTCTTAATTGACCCGTCTAACCGCTGTCATTTTTAAGCGATTAGCGCTTTGCAAGACTCGGGGCCTTTGGTATAGGCGGCCCCATTGCTGCTTCAGCAGTATTCCTCGGTAGCTCAGCGGTAGAGCATTCGACTGTTAATCGAATGGTCGCTGGTTCGAATCCAGCCCGGGGAGCCAATCAAATCAATCACTTACCGACCTGCCCGCCTCGCGCAACTTGCGCGGGATCGTCCGCGTATATAGCTCCCTCCTGTAACGGGCCGCGGGGCGCTCCCGGAATGGAACAGGCAGGTTTTACGTGAGCGCAGAAGCAAGAGCCGAACTCGACCGTCATTTCGACTGGATCGCAGCGCGGCTTCCCGAAAAAGGCGCCCGTTTCGTGCGCTGGGTGCGCGAGCCGTCATCGCAATGGGTCCGCATTCCACTCGCCCTGCTGCTGATCGTTGGCGGCATTTTCAGCTTCCTGCCGATTCTGGGCCTGTGGATGCTGCCGCTTGGCCTGTTGCTGATCGCTCAGGATGTGCCGCTCCTGCAACCACCGCTCGCCAAAGCGCTTGGCTGGATCGAGCGAAAATGGATGGGCCGGAAGGCCTGACTGCGCACGTCGTGGAAACCCGCGAATGAGCACACCCCTCGACATTATTGTTCCGGTTGTGATGGGCGCAGCCCTGCTGTGGTGGATCGGCCGTGGCATGGGCGGGCGATCGATGCTGATCGCTACGGCTGTGACGCTGGCGGTGATCGTGGGTGTGCTGCTGATCCAGAATGCCGGCTGGCGCTGACGCGGCTGCTGCGAGTTCCCGTCACCACCTCATACCGGCGAGCCTTGTGGCTTCCCTGCACTTGCCGTCATCTCATCGCTCGATAACAATCCGCCAAAGTCACCATGACGGGGCTGAGTCGATGGGCACCATCCATTCAGTGGGCGGCACCAAGAAGCCGGCATACGCAGGCAGAATCCTGTTGCTTGGCGCGGCCGTGAGCCTCGTTACAATTACGGCCGTATCGGCGGCCGATCTGCCGGTCAAGGCGAAGCCCGTCCAGTACGTGAAGATCTGCTCTCTCTACGGCGCGGGCTATTACTACATGCCCGGCACCGATACCTGCATCAAGCTCAGCGGTTATGTGCGCGCCGATGCCAACGTGTTGGGCGGCAACTACAACAAGCCCGGATGGGATCAGGCCAACGCCGAAGGGACCAAGTCACGCGACCGGGACTACTTCACGTCGCGCGTGCGCACGGAGCTTCAGATCGAGACCCGCACACAGACCGAGTATGGCGTGGTGCGCACTTACATGAATCCGAGATTCCAGTTCGATACCGGCGCCGGGCCGTCGAGCGGCGTGATCACGCTGGACTACGGTTTCGTTCAGTTCGCGGGCTTCACCATCGGCAAGGCGCTTTCTGTCTTCCAGACTCCGTGGGGCTCATCCGGCGCGAACAGCAGCACGTCGTTTCTGATCGGCGGTTATGACAACATCAACGGCATCACGCAGCTCGCCTATGCGTGGGAATTCGGCAATGGCGTTTCGGCGCAGGTGGCCGTGGAAGACAATCGCGTCATCAATCGCGCACCGCTGCTCAATGCCAGCCTGACGCAACCTGCGACGGGCGTATTCAGCGGTGTCTTCACCAACTCCTATGGCGGCAACGTCGCTCCGGATTTCGTTGGAAATATCCGGATCGACCAGAAATCCTTCACTGCGCAACTGTCCGCGGCAGCCCATAACGTCCATGCCAACTACTACGCCGGGCCCGGCGGTGTGGCCTCTGTCGAAACAGATGGCCATCCGGACGATGTCTGGGGCTTTGCTGTCATGGGCGGCCTTCAACTGAAGGATTTGCCGACCGGCCCCGGCGACAAGCTGTCGCTGGACGTCACCTATGTCGACGGCGCGGCGAAGTATCTCATCAGCGGCGTGACCGGCAGCAGCTTCGACGCGTTTAGCGGTTCAACGAATTTCGCCGGCAGCTATCAGGGTATGGCGGTGCTGTCGTTGCTAGACGGCGTCTACACAACGGGCAGCCGGATCGAGAAAACGACAGGATGGGGCTTCCGTGGCGGTTTTCTGCATAACTGGTCACCCACCTGGCAGACCGGCGTGTTCGGCAGCTACACCCATATCGAATACAATGCGAACGCCACCGCGGCGTTTTGCGCCACGTTCACCGCGCTGTCGCCGAAATCGAACGGCTTCACATGCAATCCGGACTTCAACATCTGGCAGATCGGCACCCGCACCGCATGGACTCCGGTCAAGAACCTGACGCTCTCGGCGGAGGTCATGTACACCGTGCTCGACCAGTCGCATACCGGCTCGCAAACGCTGGCGAACCCCGGCCCGTTGACCGGCACGTTCAAGCCGACCGCCGTCTATGATTTCAAGGATCAGGGTGTGATCTCGGGCAGCGTCGGCGTTCGCCGGACCTTCTGACCAAGCACGGCTGGAGAACGCCGCCATTCACCGCCGCGCTTATGACCGCAGCGATTTCTTCCCGCGCCGGTTTTCCGGACGCCGGTAGTCGCGCTTCTTCGGCTTCGGAGCCAGTTCCGGCATGTCCGCCTGCACGGCGCGATACTGTTTCAGCATCCGCTGGAACGTCGCATTGAGTTCTGTTTCGATCTCCGCGCGCCCCTCCAGCCTGCTGAGAACCATTCCCGCAGCCTCGATGGTCGACAGGCCGTCGCGGCGCGGCTCCTTGCGCAGCTTGCCGTAAAGCGAGGGGTGCGCCGGTCCAAGAATAACGCGCTGGCATTTCAGCATCCACGCGTTGCGCCACCACAGCGCCTTGGCCTGACTCCACGTCCCGTCAAGCAGCACCACGCCTTCAATGTCCTTCAGGATCGCTCGCTGATGATCCTCGATCTCGCCCTTGCGGTTGATGGCGACCAGGTCGCGATCCGTGGCGAGATCGGCAACCTTGGCCGACCCGAGATAAAGCACGGCCCAGCGCTGCGGATCGACATCGCGTCCGAGCGCCTTGGACAGACTCGGCCACGACAGGCCTATCTTGAGTGTTGCCCTCTCGAAATGCTGAGCAGTCAACCGCGCGGTACCAAGTGCCCTGTCCTGTTCCTGCGGGTGTTGCAGGATCAGCAGTTCGATCCGGTTAGGGATTGGCGTGATGCTGTCGCAGATGCACAGCGGCAACGGCTTGCCGCAGCGAGCGCATTCCTCGATCTCCTCGGGCGCATCGGCGGCTGGTTTGGCTTTGGCGGCTTTTGACATGTGTCCGGCTATACGCTGCGCACCATGTCACGGCAACCGTCAGGCATCGCCTTGGAGGACAATTCGATCAGGCCTCCTTGGGCTTCGGGGACCGCCGGTGCCGAAGCCATCCACCCAGTAAACGCCGCTTGCCGTCGCGCGGGATCAGATCGATGTCGCTGACGAGTTTCGCGCCTCCCTTGCGGCGCTCAAGCGTGATCTTGCGGCTGTGGAATTCTTCCAGCTCGGGGCGATGCGCGACGCTGATGATCGTGGCGTCGTTCAGTTCCTTCTGAAGCAGCTCCATCATCTTGTCCTGCCCGGGCTCGTCGAGCGCCGACGTTGCTTCATCAAGGACAATGATCTCGGGCCGGTGCAGAAGCAACCGCGCGAACGCCAGCCGCTGCTTTTCGCCGCCCGACAACGTCTGATCCCACGGCGCGTCCTCTTCGAGCTTTTCCTTCAGGTGTGCGAGCCCGACCTTTTTGAGCGTCGCCGCCATTTGTTCGGCCGTCCAGTCCTCGGCGGCGCCAGGATAGGCAATCGCGCGCCGCAATGTTCCCGTCGGGACGTAAGGCTTCTGCGGCAGCATGAAAATCCGGCGATCCGGATGGAAATCGATGCTGCCGCTGCCCCATGGCCAGAGCCCGGCAATGGCACGCACCAGCGTGCTCTTTCCGGTGCCAGATTCGCCGGCAACAAGAACACGCTCACCGGTCTCAATCACCACCTCCGACTCCCCAACGACAGCCGTGCCGTCGTTCAACGTGACGGACAGTTCGCTCAAGCGCAGCATGGCGTCGCCCTCGGTCTCTCCCCGTTCGATGCGGTTGACGCCATCGCCGGTTTCGGCGCGCTCGAGGCCGTCGAGCGACATCATCAGCGATGCGATGCGCCGCGCGCCCGCGTTCCATTCGGCAAGACGCGGATAATTGTCCACCAGCCAGCCGAAAGCAGCCTGCACGATCGTGAATGCCGATGCCGCCTGCATGACATGTCCCAGCGACATACTTCCTTCCAGAAACTTCGGCGCGCAGAGCAGGATCGGAATCACCGGCGCAATCAGGCTTGACCCTTGCGACACAATCGTGGTTCGCATGTGCTGGCCGCATATCCTCGCCCATTGCCGCAGGACGTTCCCGAAGGACTTGTCGATACCCGCGCGTTCTTCCTCCTCGCCGCCAAGCAGTGCGATGCTCTCGCCGTTCTCGCGCACACGGGTCAACACGTAGCGGTATTCAGCCTCCGCCTGGTTCTTGCTCTCGGATACGGACGCGAAGTTCCGGCCAATGATCGTCATGGAGCCGCTGGCAATCGCCGCGTACACGACGGCCGCGATGACGAGGAATCCCGGGACGATGACGGTGCTGCCCCCGACGGACAATGTCAGCGCGCCACCGATGGTCCACAACACGACGATGAAGGTGGCCGCCGAGAGAAACGCCTGTGTGACACCGGCGGCGAAATCCACCGGCGCGTCGGTCGCAACCCGCAGATCCTCGGCAATTCGGTATTCGGGATTCTTGTGATCGCCGTCGACCAGATTGAGCTGATAGTAGCGGCCATTGGTCAGCCATCGCGACACGACGGAGTTCGTCAACCACGCGCGCCAGCGCCGCTGAATGGTCATGCGAGCAAAGACCTGCACGACACCGAGAGCAACGCTGCCAATCGCGAGCGGAAAGAATATCCCGGTCAGATAGAAAACCTTGGCGGCATCCTTCTTCTCGATGGCGTCGAAGATCAACCTGTTCCAGACGTTGATGCCATACTGAAACGTGATTTGCAGAACGATCAGTGCGATCAGGCCGATGCTCAGAACCCACGCCAGACGGCCTCCGCCCGCGCCCCAAAAGCCGCGCGCGCTGATCCAGAAACGGGTCAGCAGATAATCGCGTTTGAGCTGTTCGATTTCCTCGACCGACAGCCCAGGTTCGGGTTCAACCATTTCGGGCGGTGGCGCTTCAACCGGCTCTCCAGTCTCCGCGACAACGTCTTGAATCGTCGGTTTATTCATACCGGCCCAACGCCAGTGGAACCCCAAAGTTCCCGAGCAAAGTGCGCTGCCACAAATCGGCTATTCGGCAGGTGCGGCGTCCGTCACCGGCGCGTGTCGCTCCCGGCCGCGCAGCCTGTCGATCAAGAGATAAATCACCGGCGTCGTGTAGAGCGTCAGGATTTGGGAGACGATCAACCCGCCGATGATGGTGATGCCGAGCGGCCTGCGCAGCTCTGTCCCCGGCCCGACCGCCACCACCAGCGGCACCGCGGCGAGCAGCGCCGCCATCGTCGTCATGATGATCGGCCTGAACCGCGCGAGGCTGGCCTCGAAGATAGCATCCTCCGACGACAGGCCGCGATGCCGCTCGCCCTCGAGAGCGAAGTCGACGATCATGATGCCGTTCTTCTTCACGATGCCTATCAGCAGAATGATCCCGATAAACGCGATCACCGTCAGCGGCGTGTTGGTGATCTGCAACGCCAGCAGCGCACCAAGCCCGGCCGGAGGCAATGTCGAAATGATCGTCAGCGGGTGGGCGAGGCTTTCATACAGAACGCCCAGAACGATGTAGACCGCGATCAGCGCACCGAGAATAAGCAGCGGCTGTTTGCTCGCTGTCTTCTGGCTGTCGGCGGCGTTGCCGGCGAACTCGCCGCGAATGCCTTCGGGCATGTGCAACTCCTCGACCGCGCGCAGGATGTTGTCGGTCGCGGTTTGCAGCGGCACGTTGTCAGGGACATTGAACGAGATCGTATTCGATGGGAACGACGCCTGATGGAAAACAGACAGCGGCGACAGGCCGCGTTCCATCCGCACGACCGCTGACAGCGGCACCTGAGCATCCCCCGCACCAGCGACATAGATCTTCTCGAGCGCCGCGGGATCACCCTGTAGCCGCGGCTCAACCTCCAGAACGATCTTGTACTGGTTACGCTGGGTATAGATGGTCGATATCTGCCGCTGCGAGAATGCATTGTTCAGGGCGTTATCGATGTCCTGAACCTGCACGCCGAGGCTCGCGGCCGTCTTGCGGTCGATCGACAGGTTCAGCGCCAGACCGGCGGCGTCGCGGTCGCTCGAGATATCCGTGATGCCTTCGACGGTTTCGAATCTCTTCGCGACAATGGGCGCCCACTTTGCCAGCAACTCCAGATCCGAGCTGATGAGCGTGTACTGGTAGTTGGAGTCGCTCTGGCGTCCGCCTGCCCGCAAATCTTGCGCTGCGAACATGAACAGCCGGATACCCGGCACCGCGCCGAGTTTTCGTCGGAGACGATCGATCACCTGCGTCGTCGACAAGCCACCGCGCTGGTCGAGGTCCTTCAGGCTGATGAACATGCGGCCCGTGTTGGAACCGCCCCCGCCCGGCCCGCCGCTGCTGCCAAGGCTCGATCCGACGCCCGCGACAGCGGGATCGGCCATCACGATGTCCGCGATCCGCTGTTGGAGACCGAGCATGGCCTGAAACGAGACATCGGGCGATGCGCGCGTCGCGCCGATCACGAGGCCGCTATCATCCGTCGGAAAATAACCCTTCGGCGTCTTGATGTAGAGCGTCACCGTCAGTGCGATGGTAGCGACAAACACCAGCAGGGTGAGTATCGGAAAACGCAGCACGACGTGCAGGCTCCGCTCATAAAACCGCAAGATACGCGACAGGCCGCCCTCGACCACCCTGTCGAACCATGTCGCGTCCGGCGAAACCGTGGACTTGATGTAGTGCGCGCAGATCATCGGCGTTACGGTCAGCGACACCCCCATCGACACCAGAATGGCAAAGGTAAGCGTCAGCGAGAATTCGCGGAACAGCCGACCGATAATGCCCTCCATGAAGATCAGCGGCGTAAACGCAGCCACCAGCGAAATGCTGATCGACAGCACCGTAAAGCCGATCTGTTTCGCTCCCAGCAGCGCGGCCTGATAAGGCTTCATGCCCTCCTCGAGATTGCGGTACATGTTCTCGATCATGACGATGGCGTCGTCGACCACGAAGCCGACCGAGACCGCCAGAGCCATCAGTGACAGGTTGTTGATCGAAAAGCCTGCGACCCACATCAGGGCGCAGGTCCCCGCCAGTGCCAGCGGCACGGAAATGCCCGCCGCGATGGTCGGCGTCATCCGGCGCACGAACACGAACACCACCAGCATGACCAGGAATGCCGTCGCTCCGAGCGTCCACTCCATATCCTCGACATTGGCGCGGATGGTTCCAGTGCGATCCGAGAGAATCGAAATCTCCACACCGCCCGGAATCCATTGCTTCAGTTCGGGCAGCAACGCTTTCACCCGATCCACGGTGTCGATGACGTTGGCGTCCTGCTGCTTGGTAATCAGGATCAGAACGGCGGGCTGCTTGTTGAACCAAGCGATGGAGCGGCTGTTGCGCGTCGCATCGAGGACGGTGGCGACGTCGGCAAGCTTCACGAAATTTCCGCTGGACGACTTGATGATGATATCGCGGAACTGAGCGGCCGTGCGCATCTGCGGGTTGGCGGCGAGCGTTTCGCCGAGGACCGGACCGTTGAAGGCTCCGACCGGGCCAATCGCATTGGCGTTGACGATGGCAGTGCGGACATCGTCGCTGGCGATGCCCGCTGTCGCCAGCGCACCGGGATTGAGCTGGACGCGAATGGCGGGCTGATCCGCGCCACTTACCGTTGCCTCGCCTACCCCCGGCACCTGTGAGATGCGCTGGGCGACGACCGTGTCCGCGACGTCATAAATCGCGCTCGGCAGCATGGTCTTCGAGGTTAGCGCGATGATCAGCACCGGAGCCGCTGCGGGATTGGCCTTGCGGAAATTCGGCAATGTCGGCAGATCGCTCGGCAAATCCGCGAGCGAGGCATTGATCGCAGCCTGCACATCGCGCGCGGCGCGGTCGATATTGCGGCCGATAGCAAATTGCAACGAGATGCTGGTCGTGCCGAGCGAACTCGTTGATGTGATCTGATCAATGCCGGCGATTTCCCCAAGCCGCCGCTCCAGGGGTGCTGCGACGGTGGAGGACATGATCGTTGGATCGGCACCGGGGCGAGACGCCGAGACCCGAATCGAGGGGAAATCGACCGAGGGAATGCTCGCAACCGGGAGGAAGTTATAGGCGACTGCTCCGACCAGAAACAGGCCGATGGCCAGCAGTGTGGTGCCGACGGGCCTGCGGATGAATGGTTCGGAGAGTGACGCCATGGCTAGGACATGAGGAGTTTGGATGAAGACAACAACGGCGTCATCCTGAGGTGCGAGCCCTTGCGAGCCTCGAAGGATGATGGCCATGAAACGCCGCCGCCCTTCGAGGGCTTCGCTGCGCTTCGCCACCTCAGGGTGACGGCTTGCGCCGCGTAGTGACTTAAAGTCTTCATACGCGAATGTCCGGTATCCGGCATTTGTTTCACTGGACGCCCTCCGTGGCTCCCGCGATCGGAGGCGACGGCTTGCCGGTGTCATCCGGCGGCACCGCGGCTTCGATCCGGCGATTGATACGGTCGAGCGCAAGGTAGATAACCGGCGTCGTATAGAGCGTGAGGATTTGCGAAACGATCAATCCGCCAATGATCGACACGCCGAGCGGGAAGCGAAGCTCCGAACCCGTCCCGCTTTCGAGCGCCAGCGGCAACGCGCCGAACAGTGCGGCCAGCGTCGTCATCATGATCGGGCGGAAACGCAACAGACACGCCTTCACGATCGCGTCGTAGGCGGACAGGCCCTGATGACGCTCCGCTTCCAGCGCGAAATCGATCATCATGATCGCGTTCTTCTTCACGATGCCCATGAGCAGAATAATTCCGATCAGTCCGATCACCGACAGGTCCTGCCCGCAGATGATCAGTGCCAGGATCGCGCCGACGCCCGCCGACGGCAGCGTCGAGAGAATGGTGATCGGATGGATGTAGCTTTCGTACAGCACCCCTAGCACGATGTAGATCGTCACCAGCGCGGCGAGGATCAGCCACGGTTGCCCCGACAGCGACTTGGCGAATTCGGCGGCGTCGCCCGAATAGAGCCCGACGATGTTACCCGGCATGCCGATGCGCTTTTCGATCTCGGCCACACGCTCGACCGCGTTGCCGAGTGCTTCGCCGGATGCAAGATTGAATGACAGCGAGACCGCCGGAAACTGCGACTGATGCGAGATCGACAGCGGCGCGGTCGTTCGGATCACGGTCGCTACGGCGTCGATCGGCACCTGAGCGGTCGGCGCTCCCGAGGCTCCGGCGGAGCCAGGAACATACAGCTTCGACAGCACCGACGGATCGCGCTGATACTCGGGCAGCGCTTCAAGAACCACGCGGTACTGGTTGGCCTGACCGAAGATCGTTGAAATCTGGCGCTGGGCGAAAGCGTCGTTCAGCGTATCGTTGACCGCCTGCACCGAGACGCCAAGCTGGCCCGCGCGCTGGCGATCGACATTGACCAATGCCCGGAGACCGCCCTCCTGCCCGTCCGATGACACATCGCGGAACATCGGGTCGCGCCGCATCTCCTGCACGAGCTTGTTCGCCCATTCGATGACGGACGGCGCATCGGTAGCGGTCAGCGTGTACTGATACTGCGATCGGCTCGATCGCGTGCTGATCTGAACGTCCTGCACCGCCTGAAAGTAGACGGTCATCCCGGGAACGGCGGCAACGCGCTGCTTCAGCCGTTCGACAACCACGGCGATGTCGGTCTTGCGCTCACCGCGCGGCTTCAGCGTCAAAACAAGACGCCCGACATTCGTGGTGGGGTTCACCGACCCAGCGCCGATCACCGAAACGACACCGACGATATCGGGATCGGCCTTGATGACATCGGCGACCTGGGTCTGCCGCAACTTCATATCCGAGAACGACACCTCGGTGCCGGCTTCGGTGACCGCCGTGATCGAGGCAGTATCCTGCAACGGCAGGAAGCCCTTCGGGGCGATGACATAGAGCGCAAGAGTCGCAACGATGGTGAGGAGCGTGACGATCAGCGTCGCGCGCTGATGCCGCAGCACAACGAGCAGTGTGCGCTCATAGAAGGCCACCATCCGGTCGATCCAGCCGCTGAGCGTGGCGAGACCGGGGACGGCGAATTCCTCGCGATGCATTTTCAAAAGCCGCGAACACATCATCGGCGTCAGGGTCAGCGACACCACAGCGGATGTCACAACCGCGATTGTCAGCGTCAGCGCGAACTCCCGAAACATGCGCCCCACGAGGCCGGACATGAACAGCAGCGGGATGAACACCGCGATCAGCGATACCGTGAGCGAGATCACCGTGAAACCGATTTCGCTGGCGCCGCGCAGCGCGGCGTCCATCACGCCCTCGCCGTCTTCCATATGCCGGACGATGTTCTCGATCATCACGATGGCGTCGTCGACCACAAAACCGGTGCCGATGGTGAGCGCCATCAGCGACAGGTTGTCGAGGCTGAAACCAGCGAAATACATCACCCCGAAGCTGGTAATCAGCGAGAGCGGCAGCGCGACACCCGCGATCAGGGTGGCGCGCAGCGAGCGCAGGAAAATCAGAACCACGAGCGTCACCAGCACGACGCTCAGCACCAGCGTGAACTGCACGTCGCGAACGGACGCCTTGATGGTGACGGTGCGGTCGCTGACCACGGTCAGGTCCACGCCCGCGGGAACGGCCTTCTGGAGCTTGGGTATCTCTGCCCGGATCTGCCGCACCACCTCGATCACGTTGGCGCCGGGCTGGCGTTGGATCTCGATAACGACCGCAGGCTTGCCCTGATACCACGCGCCGGTCTTCTCGTTCTCCAGTCCATCGACGATCCTGGCGACATCGCCGATCGTGACGGGCGAACCGTTGCGGTAAGCAATGATGATAGGCTTGTAGGCATCGGCGGTGGCGATCTGGTCGTTGGCGGCGATGGTGTAAGCCTGCTGCGCGCCGTCGAGCGATCCCTTTGGGCCGGACACGTTGGCGCCGGCAATCGCCGTGCGCAGGTCTTCCATCGAGATGCCGTAGGCGGCGAGCCGGGCGAGATCGGCCTGCACGCGAACGGCGGGTTTCAATCCGCCAAGGATGGACACGCGGCCGACGCCGGAAATCTGCGCCAGCCGCTGCGCCATCATGGTGTCCGCGAGATCGCTCATCGCGCGCAGCGGCGATGTCTCCGACGTCATTGCCAGCGTCAAAACCGGCGCGTCGGCTGGATTGACCTTCGCATAGGTCGGCGGATACGGCAGGTTCTTCGGCAGCACGCCCGCCGCGGCATTGATCGCGGCCTGCACATCCTGCGTCGCGCCGTCGATGTCGCGGTTCAAATCGAACTGAAGCGAAATCTGGCTGACGCCGAACGAACTCGTCGAGGTCATCGAAACCAGCGACGGGATTTGCCCGAGCTGGCGCTCAAGCGGCGCGGTGATCAGCGACGCCGCGACATCCGGGCTGGCGCCCGGCAACTGGGTCGTCACCTGCACCGTCGGAAAGTCGACCTGCGGCAGCGCCGACACCGGCAGCGCCCAGTATCCGAGCGCGCCGCCGATCAGCAGCGCCACGCCGAGCAGCGAGGTCGCAATCGGACGGTGGATGAATGGCTCAGAGACGCTCATCGATGCGCGCTCACAGGTTCGACATCATGCGGCCGGCTCACTGCGGTGCTTTCGCACCGCCGCCCGGTTGTTGCTGCCCGCCTTGCGGCGCAGCCCCCTGCTCCTTCTGACCGCTGCGCCGCTCGCCGCGCTGGCCCTGTCCCTTCTCGCCGCCACCCTGCCGCTTGCGTGGCGCGAGATCCGGCGTCGGGGTCTGATAATCCTTGCTGATATTGACTCTCGCGCCCTCGGACAGATTGGCGAAACCGGTCGTCACAACCTGATCGGCGACCGTAATGCCAGAGGCAATGACAGCGATGGTCTCATTCTGCAGCGTCACCGTGACCGGACGTGCAGCAACGGTATTGTCCTGACCAATGATGTAAACAAACGTGCCGGCCGGGCCGCGCTGCACCGCAGCGGTCGGAACGACGATCGCCTTGTCGAGGGTATTCACCTTCAGGCGCACGTTGACGAATTGCCCAGGCCAAAGCTGGAAATTGCTGTTGGGAAACTCCGCCTTCACCTTCACGGTGCCGGTGGTCTGGTCCACCTGGTTATCGATGCCCGCCACCTTGCCGGTGTCGACGACGGTCTTGCCGTCATTGCCGAACACGTCGACCGATAGCGGCCCCTTCGCCGAGGCCGCATTGACGCGGACGATCTGCTGCTGCGGCAGGCTGAACTGAATGGCGATTGGCTGGAGCTGCGTGATCACCACGACACCCGTCGTGTCCGAGGTCTGAACGATGTTGCCCTGATCGACCTGACGAAGTCCGGCGCGGCCGGACAACGGCGCGATGATCTTGGTGTAGCCGAGTGTGGCCTGCGCATTGTCGATTGCCGCCTGATCGGATTTCACCAGCGCCTCTAACTGTGCAACCAGCGCCTTCTGCGTATCGGCCTGCTGAGCGGTTCCCGCCTTCGACAGCGCCAGTTGCTGATACCGCACCAGATCCATTCGCGCGTTGGTGAGCGTCGCTTCGTCCTGCGCCTTCTTGGCGACGGCCTGATCGTACTGCGCCTGGTAGATCACCGGATCGATTTCGGCCAGCACATCGCCTTTTTTGACGTCCTGACCTTCCTTGAAATTCACCGACAGCAGCTTGCCGTTCACCTGCGCGCGCACCGTCACGTTGTTCAGCGCGCGGACGGTACCGACGCCGTCGAGATAGACCGGCACGTCCTCGATACGGGGTGTCGTGGCGAGCACAGGAATCGCGAAATCGGGCCGTGTGCGGGTCGCGGTTTCGGTCTTCTTGAAATAGGCCCAGCCAAGATACCCAAGGCCGCCGATGATGAAGAGCCACACGGCAATCGAGACGGTTCGCCGCCTCGCGCCCGACGCCACGCGCGCGACTCCTTCGCCAGCCGCCTTGGCCTTTTCATTCAGCTCGGGCTTAAAGAGCATTCGCCGGCCCTTCTGTCCTTGGCGACCAACCACCGCCCAATGCCTGATAGAGAGTCACAACCGCTAGCAGCCGGGCGAGTTGGAACTGCGCCAGCGAATCTTCAGCCTGAAATAGCGTCAATTGCGTGTTTAGCACAGTTACGATGTCGGCTGTGCCGGCACGAAGCTGCCGTTCGGACAGCTCGAACGCCCGCCTGGAGGACGACACCACGATGCGCTGGAGCCGCAGCCGCTCGTTCGCCTGCTTGAGGGTCGAGAGCGCCGTATCCACGTCGGCGAAGGCCGACACCACGGTCTTGCGATAGGCTTGCAACAACTCATCTTGCCGTGCCTGCTGCAAGTCGAAGTTGGCCTGAATCCGTCCGGCGTCGAAGATCGGCTGCGTTAGTCCAGCCGCGACGTTGAAGAACGCCGACTGCGGGGTGAACAACATCGCCAGCTGGGCGCTCTGGTAGCCGCCCTGTCCGGTCAACTGAATGCTCGGGAAGAACTGCGCCCGGGCACTGCCGACATTCGCAGTCGCCGAGGCCAGCTGGTTTTCCTGACGCCGGATGTCAGGCCGCTGCGTCAGGAGGTCGGATGGAATTCCCGGCGTCACGAGAGGAATCGCAATGCTTCCGAGCGATCCGCCGGTCAGTCGCACCCGCTCCGGCGGACGTGCAACCAGCGTTGCGAGAATATTGGCATTCTGATCCAGCGCCTGCCGCAGCGGCGGCACAGCGGCTTTCTGGTTTGCCAGCAGGCTCTCCTGCTGCGCGAGGTCGAGATCTGAGCCTGTCCCCGCATCGACGCGCGCCTTGATGGCGTCGTAGATGCGCTGCGCGCTGGCGATGTTGCGCATTGCGATGTTGATCCGCTCCTGCGCGGCCACCACCTGGAAGTAGGCATTGGCGACGCTTGCCAGTGTGGTCAACGCAACCACATCGCGATCGAAGCGGTTGGCGTTGGCGGTTTCTTCAGCGGCCAGCAAGGCGTCGCGATTCTTGCCCCAGAAATCGATCTCGTAGCTCGCACTCAGCGACGCGGTGTGATTCGTGACCTCGCCGCGGCCCGTGATCGGCGTCGCACTCGAAACCGTCCCTGTCGTGCGCGACGACCGCGACCGCGAGCCGGAGAATGTTCCCGTGAGACTCGGCAGCAGTGCAGCACCCGCCGTCTGGGCCAGCGCGTCCGCCTGCCGGATTCGGGCGACCGCGGCGGCAATGTCGAGGTTGACGGTCTGGGCCTCTTCCATGAGGACAGTCAGTTCCTTTGAGCGGAAGCCGCGCCACCAGTCCAGCGTCGGCGGCATGCTGTCGGCGGCACCTGTGGCTGACTTGTAGGCGGCAGGCACATCCAGCGCCGGGTCCGGCAGATCGGACGTGAGAATGCAGCCGCCCGACATGGCCGCGATGGCCAGCGCTGCGCACAGCGCGAACGAAGGCTGCGGAAATGCTCCACGTCTCAACTTGAAGGGCAGTTCAAACACCGGGACGAACATTCTCCGAAAGGGCGGCTCGTGGTCCGATTCCACGGGCATCCCATTCTACAGGGCCGTTCTGCCCCCGGACAGGCATGTTCCGCCGCCGTCCTCAAGACGAGCACGACCTGTGTTTCCCGGGTGTCAGGTCCGGAATTCGACTTAGCCAGCAAACAAAGGGTTTCCTGCGTTCATCGATCTGAACGGCGGCAAGTCTTACCAAGATTTCATGTGGACCTGGCGTCCGAAACCCCCGGCCGGACGTGGCCTTCACACCGCAACCGGACGGGTTCCCGACACTTGCGTCTTTGGCTAAAGGGCGCAAGAATTGTGGCAAGACCAACAGCGAAGGACCGTTCGGCGGACAACCGGCCGACACACGCGAGCAGAAGATTTGGACGCAGAGCCACATCACACTGATGGAATTGCGCGATGTCTGACCTGATCATCCTGACCCCCGACACTGTCGAGGAGGTCTTGCCGGACGTGCCTAAACTGGTCCGATTTGCAATCAAGTTCGCATCCAATCTCAGGCGCGGCACGCTCGACATGACGTTGCCAGACGGCCGCATTGTCCGCTGCGGCGGGCTGGAGCCCGGCCCCGCCGCGCAGATGACGATCTACAACTACAATTTTGCGTGGCGGCTGGCGCGCGGCGGCGACATCGGTATTGCCGAGGCCTATCTGCGCCGCGAGTGGGACACGCCAAACCTCACGCAGTTTCTCTACGTCTTCTGCGTCAATCACGATCTGATCCAGACCATGCTCGGCGGCAAACCGATCGCGCGGTTCGTGCAGTCACTCCGTCACTGGTTCAACCGCAACACCAGGCGGCAGGCGCGCCGCAATATCTACGCGCACTATGACATCGGAAATTCGTTCTACTCGGCGTGGCTCGATCCGAGCATGACCTATTCGTCGGCGCTGTTCGAGGACGATACCCACGACCTCACCGCCGCGCAGCACAACAAGTACCGGCGTCTCGCCGAGGCGATCAACCTGCAGCCCGGACAGCGGGTGCTGGAGATCGGCTGCGGCTGGGGCGGATTCGCTGAATACGTCGCGAAGAATTACGATGCCAGGGTCGTCGGGCTGACCATCAGCACCGAGCAACGCGACTTCGCGCAGAAGCGGATGCAGGCCGCAGGCCTGAGCGATAAGGTCGAGATCAGGTTTCAGGACTACCGCGACGAGCGCGGGCAGTATGACCGGATCGCTTCCATCGAAATGATCGAGGCCGTCGGCGAACAATTCTGGCCGCAGTATTTCAGCCAGCTCCGTGACCGCCTCGCCCCCGGCGGTTTCGCTGGTATTCAGGCGATTACCATTCAGGACAAGTTCTTCCACGCCTACCGGCGCGAGGTGGATTTCATCCAGCGCTACGTTTTTCCGGGCGGCATGCTGCCGTCGCCGCAGGTACTGAAATCGCTCGGCGAGAAGTTCGGCGTCCCTGTTATCCGCGAGCGCATATTTGGAGAAGATTATGCCAAGACGCTTGCGACATGGAGAGACAACTTCCGCACGGCATGGCCGAACCTGATGCCGCTCGGATTCGACGAGCGCTTCCGGCGGTTGTGGGAATACTACCTCGCCTACTGCGAAGCAGGCTTTCTCTCCGGCAATATCGATGTGCGTCAGGTCGTGTTCGCCAAATCGGGTTAACGGGTCAGTTCAACGCCCTCAGAAAGCAAGCAGATCACGCCTGCAAGTACTGCCCTTGTCGGAACGGCGGGCCGCCTCTAGGCTGATCCCTGAAACAGCCGCCCTTCCCCTTGCCTCCTGATACATCCGGTCCCGGGTCCTTCAATATCATGCACATTCGCAAAGACGTCATCGATGCCATCGGCAACACCCCACTCATCAAGCTGAAGCGCGCGTCCGAGGAGACCGGATGCACGATTCTCGGCAAGGCCGAATTCATGAATCCCGGGCAGTCGGTGAAGGATCGCGCCGGCAAGCAGATGATCCTGGAAGCGGAGAAGCGCGGCGACCTCAGGCCCGGCGGTCTGGTTGTCGAGAGCACCGCGGGCAACACCGGAATCGGCCTCGCCCTCGTCGCTGCCGCGCGCGGCTATCGCACCATCATCGTGATCCCGGAAACGCAAAGCCAGGAAAAGAAGGACGTGCTGCGGCTGCTCGGCGCGGAGCTGGTCGAAGTGCCGGCGCTGCCCTTCAGCAATCCGAACAATTATCAGCACGTCGGCCGCCGTCTCGCGGAAGAACTGCGAAAGACCGAGAAGAACGGCGTCATCTTCGCCGACCAGTGGAACAACCTCGACAACCGTAAGGCGCACTACGTCTCGACCGGCCCCGAAATCTGGGATCAGACGGACGGCAAGGTCGATGGCTTCATCTGCTCGATCGGCAGCGGCGGCACGCTCGCGGGTACGGCGACTTTCCTGCGCGAGAAGAAGAAGGACATCAAGATCGGTGTTGCCGATCCGCGCGGCGCTGCGATGTACAACTACTTCGATCACGGCGAGGTCAAATCGACCGAGGGCGGATCGATCACCGAAGGCATCGGCCTTGGCCGCATCACTCCGATCATCGAGGACGTCAAGGTCGACAAGGCCTATCTCATCGAGGACGCTGAAGCCGTGCCGATCGTGTTCGACCTTCTCGAACACGAGGGCATTTGCGTTGGCGGCTCTTCCGGCATCAATATCGCGGGCGCTATCCGGCTGGCGAAGGATCTCGGCCCCGGCCATACCATCGTGACCATCCTCGCCGACTACGGCACGCGCTATCAGTCGAAGCTGTTCAACCCGGACTTCCTGCGCTCGAAGAATTTGCCGGTGCCGGAATGGCTGGAGCGCAAGAGTACGATCAAGCCGCCGTTCGAGAAGGTGTGATCGAAGTGATCCGGATTCCCTCCTAGCGCAAGATCGTGATATGCGGGCTTGACCCGCGTATCCATCACTTTTCATAAAGCGAATTTTACGAAGCCGATGGATGGTCGGGTCAAGCCCGGCCGTGACAATCAACGTTCTTACCGATCGTCATTCCGGGGCGCGAGCACTTGCGAGCGAACCCGGAATCCAGATGTTATCTCCGATGAACTCTTCTGGATTCCGGATCAGCCCGCTGCGCGGCCTGTCCGGAATGACACATTGAGGCATTCACCTCAAAATCTGACTCAAGAACAATTTGGTCCGCGCGTGCTGCGGGTTCGAGAAGAATCTGTCCGGCGTGTTGGCTTCGACGATCTGCCCGGCATCCATGAACACGACGCGATCCGCAACCTCGCGGGCAAAACCCATCTCGTGGGTGACCACCAGCATGGTCATCCCCTCCTTGGCGAGATCGACCATGGTTTCGAGCACTTCCTTGACCATCTCAGGGTCGAGGGCCGAGGTCGGCTCGTCGAACAGCATCACTTTCGGATTCATGGTGAGCGCGCGCGCGATCGCCACGCGCTGCTGCTGGCCGCCTGAAATCTGACCGGGATACTTGTCGGCCTTGTCGGGAATCCGCACGCGCTCGAGATATTTCATCGCCGCGGCTTCTGCGTCCTTCTTCGGAATGTTGCGCACCCAGATCGGCGCCAGCGTGCAGTTTTCCAGCACGGTCAGGTGCGGAAACAGATTGAAGCTCTGGAACACCATCCCGACCTCGCGGCGCACGTCATCGACGCGGCGCAGGTTCGGACCAAGCTCGATGCCATCGACAACGATGCGGCCCTCCTGAAAATCCTCCAGCGCATTGATGCAGCGGATCAGCGTCGACTTGCCGGAGCCGGACGGCCCGCAGATCACGATGCGCTCGCCACGGCCGACCGCCATGCCGATATCGCGCAGCACATGGAAGTCGCCGAACCACTTGTTGAGGCCCGAGATGTTGACGATTGCGTCTGCGGTCATGGTTTCATCTCAGACATTTTTGTGGGCGTTCAGCCGCCGCTCGACGAACAGCGAATAGCGCGACATTCCAAAGCAGAACACGAAGTAGATGATGCCGGTGAAGGCAAAGCCGGTGAACAGTGTGGTTGGCGTCGCCCAGTTCGGATCGGCGAACGACGCCCGCAACTGTCCGAGCAGATCGAAGATCGCCACGATCAGCACCAGCGTGGTGTCCTTGAACAGCGCGATGAAGCTGTTGACCAGAGCAGGGATGACATTCCGCAACGCCTGCGGCATCACGATCAGGCCGGTGGTCTTCCAGTAGGATAGCCCGAGCGCATTCGCGGCTTCCGCCTGCCCGCGCGGAACCGCCTGCAACCCGCCGCGGATGACCTCGGCATTGTAGGCGCCGGCGAACAGCGCGATGCCGATCAGCACGCGCACCAGTCCATCGACGGTGAAGTTTCCCGGCAGGAACAGCGGCAGCATATAGGTCGCGAAAAACAGCACGGTAATCAGCGGCACGCCGCGCCAGAATTCGATGAAGGCAATCGAGAATACGCGGATCAGCGGAATGGTTGAGCGCCGCCCAAGTGCCAGGATCATCCCGACTGGCATCGACGCGACGATGCCGGTGACCGACACAACAAGCGTCACCAGCAGCCCGCCCCACGACCGTGTATCGACGATGGGCAGGCCGCCCTGATCGAGGCTCATCATCGCAATCACGATGGCAATGCCCGCGAAGGTCGCGATACTCTTGAACAGTGCGCGCCAGCCGTTGCGGAAGCCGCCGGTGAGGAAAAACATCAGCAGGGAAACGATGATCGCGGTCGCAGCAAGATCGGCCCACAGCGGCGAATGGAATCGCTCAGTGTAGTCGCGCAGCCATTCGGCCGGCCAGATCAGGATGGCAAGTCCGTCACCGATCCATCCAACCAGCCTGCCGATGAACGACAGGCCCTGTCCTAAAGCCCCTCCGATTGTCGTGGCGGCCAGCCGGGCGCCTGCGTCCTGGAAGCTGGAAGCCAGTCCCGATCCGAGATCGGCCAGCCAGTGAATGGCAAAGCCTTTCAGGCCGCCGCCGCGCAGCAGGAAGAAGCCGATGATGGGATAGGCCGCAAAGAACAGCCCGGAGTTAAGCGCCTTTGCCGGCGCGCGCGGGATCAGCAGCGGCAGCAGCAGAAGTGCGCCCAGCGCAAACGTCAGATTGACCCGCCAGCGCTGGTCCGCCGGATAGAAGCCGTAGATGAACTGATCGAATTTTGCCTGCACGAACGGCCAGCACGCGCCGACCACACGCCCGACATTCGCTTCAAGGCAGGCATTCCGGTCGCTGCCTGTCCATACCGCGTCGATCAGCATGAACTTTACAAACGGGACAAGGATCAGCCACAGCAGCACGGCGCCTGCGATCGTCATCGCAATGTTCAGCGGCGAATTGAACAGCCGCTCGCGCGCGAAGCCGATGACACCTGTTGTCCTGACCGGAGCGCGGCGTGGTTCGGCAATCTTCTCCCGGACAAATGAGGCGGCCTGCTCCGTCATGCGGCGAGGCTCCGGTTCAGACGCCAGCCGTAAAAACTCATGATCGCGCTCGTCACCAGCGAGATCAGCAGATACACGCCCATCGTCAGCGCGATGATCTCGACCGCCTGTCCGGTCTGGCTCAGCGTTGTTCCGGCGAAGACCGAGAACAGATCGGGATAGCCGATCGCGACCGCCAGCGAGGAGTTCTTGGTGAGGTTGAGATACTGATTGGTCAGCGGCGGCAGGATCACGCGCATGGCCTGCGGGATCACGACAAACCGCAACGTCTCGCCGCGCGACAGCCCGAGCGACGCTCCCGCTTCCATCTGCCCCTTGGGCACGGACTGGATTCCCGCCCGAACGATCTCGGCGATAAACGCCGCAGTATAGGTCGAGAGCGCAATGGTGAGCGCGGCGAACTCCGGCAACACCTTGGCGCCGCCGGCAAAGTTGAAGCCCTTCAACTGCGGCATATCGAATGCGAACGGCGCCCCGAAGACCAGGACGGCCAGCGCCGGCAAACCAATCAGCATCGCCAGCACGAAGGGCCAGATCGTCAGTTTCTCACCGGCGGCAAACAGTTGCCTGCGGGCGTAGAAACGCATCAGCAGCGACGCCACGATACCGATCGCAATGGCGACCATGAACACGCCGAACCCCGGTTGCGGGACGGGGTCAGGCACGATCAGTCCACGATTGCTCAGGAAGATCGTTCCGAGCAGCGAGATGCTCTGGCGCGGGCTTGGCAGCGTTGCCAGCACGGCGAGATACCAGAACAGAATCTGGAACAGCAGCGGCAGATTGCGGATCACTTCGACGTAGCCGCCGGAAATCCGCGCCAGCAGCCAGTTCGGCGACAGCCGCCCCAGCGCCACGAGTACGCCGATGATGGTCGCGATCACGATGCCAACGACGGAGACCAGCAGGGTATTCAGCAACCCGACAACGAAGACGCGAGCGTAGGTATTGCTTTCCGTGAACGGGATCAGCGCCTGACTGACGGCGAAGCCTGCGGTGTTCGACAGGAAGCCGAGGCCGGACGCGATCCGCTGCGCCTGAAGGTTGGCCCGCGCATTCTCGACAATCTCATACCCGATCCAGACGACGGCTGCGACGAACACGATCTGGACGATCACACCGCCCCACCCCGCCTGCCCGCCAAGCGCACGGCGAAGCCGTGCAACCAGTTGGAGAGGAGGCTTGCGGGGTCCGGTTGCCATTGCCGTATTCGGCAATGCCGTCAACGGATCGGCGGCGCGTATTGTAGACCGCCCTGATTCCAGAGCTTGTTCAATCCGCGGGCGATGCCGAGCTTCGATCCCGCACCGACATTGCGATCAAACGACTCGCCGTAGTTGCCGGTGGCCTTGATGATGCGCGTGACCCAGTCCTTCGTCAGGCCGAGCTGTTCGCCGAGATTGCCGTCGGTGCCGAAAATCCGCTTCAGTTCAGGCTTGCTGGACTTCGCCATCTCGTCGACGTTCTTCTGGGTCACCGCATATTCTTCGGCATTGATCATCGCGAACAACGTCCACTTCACGATGTCGAACCACTGGTCGTCACCGTGACGCACCACAGGGCCGAGCGGTTCTTTCGAGATCACCTCGGGCAAGACGGCGTGATCGTTCGGCGCGGCGAGCTTGAGGCGCTCGGCGTAAAGCTGCGAAACGTCCGATGTGAACACGTCGCAGCGGCCCGACTCGTAAGCCTTCACCGTTTCATCCGCGGTGCCGAACGCGATCAGCTCATACTTCATGTTGTTACCCTTGAAGTAGTCCGAGACGTTCTGCTCGTTGGTGGTGCCGGTCTGGACGCAGATCGACGCACTGTTCAGTTCCAGCGCCGAATTGACCTTGAGCGACTTGCGGATCATGAAGCCCTGGCCGTCGTAGTAGGAAATCCCGGTGTAGTTCAGGCCGAGCGAGGTATCGCGCGAGAGCGTCCAGGTCGAGTTGCGCGAGAGCACATCGATCTCGCCCGATTGCAACGCCGTGAACCGGTCCTTCGCCGACAGCGGCACGAACTTCACCTTGTTCGGATCGTTGAAGATCGCCGCCGAGAGAGCACGGCAGACGTCGACGTCGAGGCCGGTCCAGTTGCCCTTGTCGTCAGGCGCCGAGAATCCGGGCAGGCCCTGGCTGACGCCACAGGACAGGCTGCCGCGATCCTTGATGCTCTGAAGCGTCCCCCGGTCCTTCGGCTTGTCCTGCGACTGCGCGTGGGCTGCCTGGATGGCGAATGCTGCGAGAACAGGAATAAGAGCGAGCGATACCCGTTTCATAGAACGACCTTTCCCGATAATTCCGCGCTGGCGACGAACAACGTCGCGGGACGCGAAACGATCCTGCTGAAGCGCACAAATCCTAGCTAAATATCTGGTCTGCATAACAGAACGCCGAGCGCGACGGGTCAAGGGGTTGACGTCCGCCATTGCGGTCAGCTTACTGACCCATAAGGCAGCACACTGCCCATTGTCGAGCAGCCCGCACCGCGGCTGCGGCAAGATGACTTGTACAAGTGACCGTCACATGATTTCCCCAAAAGACAACCGCCCGTCCAAACCGCTTGATCCGCAAACCGAACTGGTCACGTCCGGACGCGACACCGTCGCGCAAAAGGGCTTCATTAATCCGCCTGTCGTGCGCGGTTCGACGGTGCTTTATCCAACGGCCGAAGACCTCCACGCGCACCGCGGCGAGTTTCAATACGGACGGCACGGCACCCCGACCACAAAGGCACTCCAGCAGGCCCTGATGGCCCTCGAGGGGCCGAACTGTGCCGGCGTGGGACTTGCACCGTCCGGCGTGGCCGCGATTTCCACAGCGCTGCTGGCGATTCTCAAGTCCGGCGATCACTTACTCGTCATCGACAGCGTGTATCGCCCCACGCGAAACTTTTGCGACAGCCTGCTCAAGCGCTACGGCGTCGAGACCACCTATTTCGATCCGCTGATCGGGGCCGGCGTCGAGAAGCTGTTCAAGCCGAACACCAGGGCCGTCCTCGTTGAAGCGCCCGGATCGCAGTCATTCGAGATGCCGGACATTCCGGCCATCGCGGCCGCTGCGCACGCCAAGGGCGCGCTCGTTATCGACGACAACACCTGGGCCACGCCGTTGTTTCACCGCTCGCTCGATCAGGGCGTCGACATCAGCATCCAGGCCGGAACGAAATACATCGGCGGTCACTCGGACATCATGTTCGGAACGATCTCGGCCAACGAGAAAACCTGGCCGCCGATTGCCGAGGCGATTCGGCTGCTGGGCGTTTGCGCGGGACCTGACGATGTTTTTCTCGCGCTGCGCGGGCTTCGGACTCTGGCCGTGCGGCTCGCGCATCACCAGCAAGCGGGTCTCGACATGGCGCGCTGGTTCGCGGCACGCCCGGAAGTTCAGCGGGTGATTCATCCCGCGCTTGAAACCGATCCCGGGCACGCGATCTGGAAACGCGACTTCACCGGCGCCACTGGTCTGTTCAGCATCGTGCTGAAGCCGGCATCGAAGCAGGCGGTCGATGCGTTCCTCGACACGGTCACGCTGTTCGGCATGGGCTATTCGTGGGGCGGATTCGAGAGCCTTGTGATTCCGTTCGACTGTTCGTCATACCGCACGGCGACGACATGGAATCCGGGTGGTCCCACGCTGCGTTTCCACATCGGGCTTGAGAATCTCGATGATCTGAAAGCCGATCTCGATCGCGGTTTCGCGGCGCTGAAGGCGGCGACCTGACGGCCGCGCCGTCATCCTGAGGTGCGAGCGCTTGCGAGCCTCGAGGATGACTATCCGCGATACAACCGTCGCCCTTCGAGGCTTGGCGGCTTTGCCGCCAGCGCACCTCAGGGTGACGGCGTACCGGAGTTCAGCTCTTCTCGACCTTTGAACCCGAACCACGGCTCTTCACGATCAGCATGATGTTGCGGATGTAGATGATCGTCGCCAGCCCCTGCCCCAGAATAATCACCGGCTCGCGCTTGGCGATGCCGTAGATCAGGGTCATGAACCCGCCGCCCATCGAGAAGAACCAGAACGCCATCGGCACCACGCTCTGGCCGGCGCGCTCGCTCGAAATCCACTGCACGAGAAATCGCGCGGTGAACAGCAACTGCGCAATCAGGCCGAACGCGAGCCAGAAATCGAACTTCGCGACGAACACATCGTAGAGATAATTACCAAGATCCTGACCGAACTGAATCAGCATCAGGTCACCTCCGTTGCGACCGGCGTGGATTTCTTGCGGCGGATCAGCCACCACACGCCCGCAAGATCCATGATCCCGATCCACAGCCGATCGAAGAACCCGTAGTTCGACACACCGGAATGCCGAGGACGGTCGATCACATCGACATAGACAATGTCGTACCCCTCCCGCCGCACCAGCGCCGGAAGAAAACGATGCAGACCATCGAAATATGGCAAAGCAAGGAACACGTCACGGCGCAGCGCCTTCAATCCGCAGCCGGTGTCGCGCGTGCCGTCATGCAGGATCGCGTTGCGCACGCCGTTGGCCGCGCGCGACTGAAATCGCTTGAAACCGGTATCCTTGCGGCCGACGCGCTGACCGGCAGCGAGGCCGACCTTGTCGCCGCCCTTCTCTATCGCTTCGATCAGGGCCGGAAGAAACGCCGGATTGTTCTGCCCGTCGCCGTCCAGCGTTGCCACGATCTTTCCGCGGGCCGCGCGAACCCCTGTCCGCACCGCTGCCGACTGGCCGCTTGAGGCGGCATGCCGGATATGGCGCACGTTGTTTCGCGCCTTCATCTCGGCGGCGAGCCGCTCGCCGGTGGCATCGGTCGATCCATCGTTGACGTAGATGATCTCATAGGCCCAGCGGCCATCGAGCGCCGCCGCGATCTCGGCGATCAGCGGCGCGACGTTGTCCTGCTCGTTGCGGACGGGAACCACAATCGATACGTCAGGGGCCGGCAGGCCGGAGTGTGCTGGTTGATCGCTCATGTGCGCTCGTGTCCTAAATCCGAAGTTCGCCTCATTTTGCCGAACGCTCCATAGCGAACTTCGGATTTAAAAGGACACGAGAAAACTATAGTTCCAGTGTGGTTTTGGTTCGCAAGTTCGCAGAAGAACGTGGCGTGGACTCATTGCGAACTTGCGAACCACCACACTGGGGTCCGCAAACCACTAAAACGAGCGTAAAGACACTCGCCGGGCGACCGCTTCTTATGGTGCGAACGGCCCGCGGGCAACCCTTTTCAGGGCAGGCCAGGACGGTCCCGCGAGGGTTTCAATGGCCCCGCCGCTCACGATCTTGAACCCGAGGCGGCGGGCTGCGAACCAGTACTGGACGATCATCGCGCCTATGACGCCGGTCAGCGCTCCCGCGACCACGTCGCTCGGGTGATGGGCCAGCAGCACGATCCTGCTGATGCAGATCAGCACCGCATAGACGAACATAAAGAGCGTCATCCGCCGCCACACGGCGGAGACCGCGAAGGCCAGTGCGAATGCGGTAGTCGCATGGCCGGACGGCAAGCTCTCGAAAGCCGGGTTGCCCGCAAAATGCTGGAAGAGGAAAGCATTGGCATCGCCGCCGACAAAGGGCCGGCTCCTGCCGATGATGAGTTTCAGAACCTCGCCGCACAGAACCGCGAACAGCACTGCGAAAAACAGATACTGAATGCGCACACCGAACGCGATCAGGATTGACCGCAATACGTCACCCAACAGCGGCAAAACCAGCAGAATGACGAAGAGCAGTCCCGCCAGTGCCCACAGCACATAGCTCGACTTGCCGAAATCGGTGAAGATCCGCAGCCACCACAGGCTGGCCGTGCCGCGAGCCGGCATCTGCTTGATGGTCGCAACATCGACCGCGAACATCAGAATTCCGATGGCAAGCGCAGTCAGGGCGGCAACGCCAATCCATCGCCGCGCCAGCGCGCGGCGCGCCTCGGCACGGCGCGAATGCGACGGTGCGCGCACGAGCCGCGTTACCGACTGCCACGCAACCTGACCGACCTGCGTCATATAATTTGCCGGTCGCGCGCCGGTAGTGACCGCCATTTACTCCGTACCTTCGGAACGGAAGATGGCGACCGAAATTGCGCGGCCTTGCGAGAAATTATAGCCGTCGATGCGTGTGCCGGCGTTGTAGCGCAGCCCGATCGCTTCGGCGCGCTGCGCAAAGGCGCGCTCTTCGCGCCATTCCACCAGCGCAAAGCGGCAGCTTCCCTGCAACAGGAAGTCCGCCGCGCCCGAACCGTTGGTCAGCAGCGTCGATGTACCCACCATAAAGACAAGGCTCGGCTCCTGGAAACCTGCGGCCGCGGCAGCCGGCCCGACGCATTCGACGCTGCGCAGCGCGCGCGCGATCTGAACGCTCGGGAACAGCGGTGCAAGCGACGGCACGACGACGCCGTAAATGCACGCCGCCATGAACCACGATGCGCCAATCGCGTTCAGCAGAGAGCGTTCGGCGTGAGTGTCGTCATACATCCACCATGCGAAGAGCCCGAAGATCAGCGCACCGGCCGCGAACGGCCAGGCCAGAAATTCCGGCTGCCGCAGCAGCGCGATCGCACCGATAATGGATGCGACTGTGATGATCAGCGGCAACACGAACCACCAGGCCGATCCGCGCACAATCCATGCGGAACGCGACAGCACTTTGCGCTCCAGCGCGCCGACGATCAGAATGGCGATGGCTGGATAAAGCGGCAGCACATAATGCGGCAGCTTGGTGATGACGAGTTCGAAGATGATCCAGGCCGGCAACAGCCATGCCAGCAGAAATTGCGCACCGGGTTCGCGGCGCGCGCGCCAGATCGCCGGCGTCGCCATGCCAGCCATCGCTGCGCCGGGCCAGAACGTCACCCAGAACAGGATGAAATAGAGTCCAGGAGGCGCACCGTGCGACTCCTGCGGACTGGCAACCTTGCTCAGCATGTCGGCACCGAGCGAATTCGCGAAGAAGGTGTCGCCGGCCTTGAGGAAGATCGCGATGAACCACGGCAGCACCAGCACCAGCGTCCACATCAATCCCCAGACCGGACGCAGCCGCCACAGCCACGCCGACGAACGATCGAGGACCGCGAGGGTCACGATGGTCGTTGCGACGAACATCAGGATCAGCGGGCCTTTCAGCAGAATGCCGCCTGCGATGGCCGTCCAGAACACAAAGGCGAGCGTCCATGACGGATGAGGATTGTCGTCGCCGCGCTGCCACGACAGGTAAGCGCGCGCCATCGCGCCCATCACGGCTGTCGTGGTCAGGAGCAGCATCGCGTCGGTCTTGGCCAGACGCGCTTCGACCCCCAACAGGATCGAACTGCACATGATCAGCCCGGCAATCAGCGCGCCGCGCCGGGTCACGAAGGCCAGTGCCGTCCAGTATGTCAGCAGCACGGCGCCGATCGCGCCGATCAGCGAAGGAATGCGATAGAGCCAGATGCGCACCTGCGCGCGTGGCAAGCCGAGCTTCGATGCGGTCTCCACGACGGCGGCCTGCGCCCAATAGATGCCGACTGGCTTCTTGTACCGCACCTCGTCCTGGAAACGGATGTCGACGAAATCGCCGCTTTCGACCATCTGCTTCGTTGCCTGCGCGAAGCGGGCTTCGTCACGGTCAACCGGGGGAATATTGAAGAAGCCGGGCAGGAAGAACAGCAGGCCGACCAGCACAAGCAAGGATACGGCACGGGCATGGCTCCCGACCGCGAAGTCGACAACACGCGCGAGCCCACTGCCGGGATTTTTCTGTTCCACGGGCTCGCGCGGCGCGCCAAATCTTGGTCTTGGGTAGCTCTCAGCCATCGGTTCCGCATACGCTGAAACCGATAGCCGGACAACAGGTTGGGTCCGCCCTACTGAATTCTCACGACAACTGTGTCCGCCGCGCCAGTCGCGTCCATCACGGTCAACCGGACGAAGCCCGGCCCCGGCGGATCGACCAGTTTCTGGCGCCGGCTATCGATATTCCCGACCGCGACGCCGTTAACCATCATGGTCATGGGCAGCACGCCGCCCGCCACCTTGACCGGCATGGCCGACTGGCCTGCGTCGCCGCCGCCGTAGGCGTCGATCCGCGAGCCGTTCAGGGGGAACTGGATGTGCAGCGCCTGTTCGCTTCCGGTCCGGACGAAGTCGCCGGAGGGTCTGAACCGCCGCAGCGGTAGCGGTAACTTGGCATTGCTGGCCACAAGCGTCCCCTTCGGGGCTTTCGGCAGCGCCACCGGCAGCTTGCCGGTGCGGGCGAAGGCATCGAACAGGATCGGAGCCGCCGCCGTCCGGCCGGTCAGACCCGGAACCGGCGCGCCGTCCGGCCGTCCGACCCAAACGCCAATGGTCATACGGCCGTCGAAACCGACCGACCAGGCGTCGCGGTAGCCGTAGCTGGTGCCCGTTTTAAACGCGAGCCGGTTATGCGGCGCGTTGTCCGGCGGCGGCGTGCCCATCAACACATTGCCGACCAGCCATGCAGCGGACGGATCGAGCAGACGCCGCGTCTCGGGCTCGGCGGCGTCGCCGGGCCGCACGATCTCCCGGAGCGCCATCGTCTCGCCCAGCCGGGGGAATCCCGAATAGAGCCGGACCAGGTCATTCAGGGTCACGCCGACGCCGCCGAGCCCCATGGCGAGGCCAGGCGTTTCGTCCTTCGGCAGGATCAGGTTCGCACCCGCCTGCTTGATCCGCGCCGTCAGCCGGCTCGAGCCGATCCGGTCGAGCAACGCGATAGCCGGGACGTTGAGCGACATTTGCAAGGCCTTGCGCACAGCGACGGTGCCCTGAAACGTCATGTCGAAGTTTTCCGGCGCGTAGTTGCCGTAGCGGATCGGCCGGTCCTCGATCAGGCTCTCGGGATGCACGAAGCCGTCCTCGAACGCGAGACCGTAAATGAAAGGCTTCAGTGTCGAGCCCGGCGAGCGCACCGCGCGGGTCATGTCCACCTGCCCTGCGCGCCGCGTGTCGAAGTAATCCGACGATCCCACGTGCGCCAGCACATCGCCGCTTTCGTTGTCGACCGCGAGAAGGCCTACCGACACATCGGGTCCGAGCGCGATGGCGCGATCCCGCGCCAGCGTCTCCAGCGCCTTCTGAATTCCGGAATCCAGCGTGAGCTGGATGAGCGGCGTGTCCTTGAATATCGCGAGCGACTGGTCGGTTGCATGCGGCGCGAGCAGCGGCATCGGCTTGCGCAGGCGCGGCACGATCTCGCGTTTCGCGTGAGCCGCATCGTCGGCGGAGACGCGGCCATCTTCCACCATGCGCGCGAGTACGCGGTCTCGCGCGAACTGCGCCACCTCGGGATGACGATCGAGCCGCCGCGTTTCCGGCGACTGCGGCAGCGCCACCAGCAGCGAGGATTCCGCCAGTGACAGCCGTTTCGGCTCTTTGCCAAAATAGGCGAACGACGCCGCGCGCACGCCTTCGAGGTTGCCGCCGAACGGCGCCAGCGTCAGATAAAGATCGAGAATTTCGTCCTTGCTGAATTTCCGCTCAAGCTGGACCGCGCGAACCATCTGCCGCAGCTTGGCCGTTACCGACCGTTCCTGCCGCGGCTCCATCAGCCGCGCCACCTGCATGGTGATGGTCGAACCGCCCGACACGATGTGACCGCGCGTGACGAACTGAAACGCGGCACGTCCCATCGCCAGCGGATCGACGCCGACGTGCGAGCGGAAACGCTTGTCCTCGTAGCTCAGCAGCAGGTTGAGATAGCCGGGATCGACATCCTTTGCATGGGCCGGCAACCGCCAGCGCCCGTCAGCCATCGCAAACGCGCGCAGTAATTTCCCGTTACGATCGACAATGGTCGTGGAGATCTTCCGCGCATCCGCGAAAGGCAGCGGCGGGAACGACGCCACCCACACCGCACCCGCGATAACGCATGATGCGGCAGCAGCGGCCGTAGCAACTGCAAATCGTCGAAGGATGCGATGCCTGCTTTTTACTCCGTCAAGGCCGGGCATAGCCGTTCGAAGAACGGCGTCGCTTCGCTCGCCTATGTCCCGGCCATCCACGTCTTGTTTCCCTTTAGAAAAGAAAGGCTCGGATCCCCGGGACAAACCCGGGGGTGACGATGGAGAAACATTGGTGTCTGGTCTCTCGCTCATTTCGCCTTGGTCACCTCAACCGTTCCGGTGCCGGTGCGGCCATAGCGCGAGGGATTGTACATGTCCTCGACATAGGCCTGCGGCAGCACGTATTTGCCGGGCGAGACCGCGCGCACGATGTAGGCGACTGTGAACACGGCTTCGTCCTTCGCTTCACGCTCAATCGCTGCGCTGAAGCGATCGTCGCGGAACTCGGTGTTCTCCGGCTCCTCGCCATCCTCGATCCAGTCGAGCGTTCCGCTATCGCCGGACGACACCAGCTTCGGATTGTCGATCTCAAGGCCCGCCGGAAGATAGTCGACCACCATGATGCGGCCGAACTCCGGCTTGGCTTCGGTGACCTTCAGCACGACGGCGAAGCGGTCGTTCTGCTTCGCTTTCGATGGATCGGCAGGCTTGCCGTCAAGCGTGAAGAAGTTGCGCTCGATCTTGAAGCCGTTCGACGCCGCTGGCTCCGGCGTGACCGGCGCGCCGGTGACCGAGACCACCGCCTGCACCGGCGTCTCGCCGCTGTTGGTGATGGTGATCGGCTTTGCCGCAACGTCCGCGCTGCGATAGTTGCGGTAAACCGCGTTCTTCGCAACTTCGCCGTTGACCGTTACAGCGAGGCTGTTCGCCTCCTTCGATAGCGCCCGTGACGCCAGCACCAGCCACGCGTTCTCCTGTGTCGAGGTGTAAGGCGTCAGGCCGCGCGCGGCTTCGACCCGTTCGACCGCAAGGCTGATCGTCGCCTTCGGCGCGCTGCCTTCGCTGGCAAGCGAGACCAGCGCCGCAGCGTCGCGCAGCGAAGAGCCATAGTCCATGCGGCCGAACTCAAGCGCCGGTTTCGGATTGAGACTATTGACCGCCGCCGAATACACCCGCTCCGCGCGGGCACGGTCGCCGACCAGTGCCAGTGCCGCAGCAAGCTGGGCCTTGGCGATGGGGGTCGCGATGTTGTTCAGCTTGGTGTCGGCGAGATAACGCAGATCGCCGATCGGCGCGGTGCCGTTCTTCGCCAGCACATAGAGGCCATAGGCGAGATCGCGGCCGCCGTCCTTCTCCGGCTCATCGGCGTTGACCACCGAATTGCGGATGCGGTCCAATGCCGTCCTGAACAGGATGTCCGGCACGGCGAAGCCCTTTTCGCGGGCCCGCGTCAGGAAGTCGGTGACGTAAGCATCGAGCCAGGCATCGTCGCCGCCCGCCGACCACAACCCGAACGACCCGTTCGAGCCTTGCCGCGCGAGCAGCTTGTCGATGGCATCCTTGATGCGCTGATCGACCGCCGTATCCAGCGCCAGATGGTTCTCCGCCGCGAGATCATTGACGTAGAGCAGCGGCATGGCGCGGCTGGTGATCTGCTCGGAACAACCGAACGGATAACGGTCCAGCGCCTTCAGGATCGTCGCGGCATCGAGCGCGGTGGACAGACCGACCGACAGTTGAACGCCGCCGGTGCCCTGCACGAGATCGCTGAACATGTCGGACGTCAGCGTCAGGCTCTCGCCCTTCGCCAGAGTCCGCACCGAGCGGCGCGCGAGGATCTGCGTCGCCGCCTTGACGTCGAGCGCGTAGTGGCGCGCCAGTGTCAGCCCGTTCGGGCCCTTGATATCGACATCGAGCGCCGCCTGCCCGGCCCCGCCCGCCGCATCGATGGCGAGCGCGACAGTGCTGCGCTGCTTCGCGGCCAGCCGCATGGTGGTCGCAGGATTGCCGGTGAGCTTCACCGGACCCGATGTTTTGACGCTGATGACGTAATCGCCCGCCGCGCCTTCCACGTTATCGAGATCGAGATTCATGGTGCCGCGATCGCCGCTGAGCAGGAAGCGCGGCAGCGTCGCCGTCAACACCACGGGATCGCGAACGGTGACGTCGGTGTTGGCGCGGCCCACCTTGGTCGCGGTCCATGCGACCGCCATGATGCGCGCGGTGCCGGCGAACTCCGGAATGTCGAAGGCGACTTCCGCCGTGCCGTTGGCGCTGACCGTGACAATGCCCGAATACAGCGCCAGCGGCTTCTGCGTCGGCGGGCTGCCGCTTAGTTCTGCGGCAGCGCCGTCACCGCCGGTGCGGATCTGCCCGCGCGTGCCCTGCATGCCATCGATCAGTTGCCCATAGAGGTCGCGGATTTCGGACGTCATGCGGCGCTGGCCGAGATAGTAGTCATCCGGCGCGGGCGGCTTGTAATTGGTCAGGTTGAGAATGCCGACGTCGACAGCAGCCACCACGATTTTCGCGTCTTCACCGCGGCTTAACCCCTCAATCTTCACTGGCAGCTTGAGCACCGTGCCCGGACGCACCAGCGCAGGCGGCGTCAAACTCACTTTGAGCGTGCGGTCGGCCTTGTCGATGCCGAACCATTTCAGGCCGATGGCCCGGCCCGGCATCCGCCGAGCAGCGGCATCGAGCGGGCGGCGCAGCGTGGCGACAATATAAGCGCCCGTGCCCCAGTCCTTGCCGACAGCGATGTTGATCTTGTTTTGGCCTTCCTTGATGTCGGTGGATTGCGTGGTCAGCAGGCGATCGCCCAGCACATTAATCGTCAGCTTGCCTGCGGTACGGGCGTTGACCGACACCACCATGGTGTCGCCGGACTTGTATTCCGGCTTGTCGATAGAGGTTTCCAGCAGGTCCGGCGTGTCTGCGCTGCCGTCGGAATACCAGCCAACATCGAACTGCACCGAGGTGATCGGGCCATCGTTGTCGCCGGTCTTCACGTCGAGACGATAGCGGCCGGGCTGCGGCGACACGGTGATGCGCGCGGGCTTGTCGGCCGCCAGGGCGATAGCTCCATCGGCCACACGCTTGGTGGACTTCACCGGCTCGTAATCCCAGGATGAGCCCTGCCGATACCACTGGTACCGGGACTCAAGCTTGAGCAGTTCGTAGCGCAGATCGCTACGCGCCAGCGATTTGCCGTCGGGCGCTGCGAACACAACGTCGAAGTTGGCGGGGTTGCCCTCGGCGACATTCCTGTCGGCGAACAGCGGCTTCACGCCGATCATCGCCTCATTGGGCGCGACCGGAATCGTCAGCTTGCGCTCGACCGCGCGGCCGCCGGTTTCCACCATGCGCACGAAGATCTGCGCTTCCTGCGGACGGGTCGATGACGGCGGCTTGGGCAAGCTGACCTTGAAGGTCGCCTTGCCGTTGGCGTCCGCCTCCGGGAGATTTTCCAGCGGCGTGCGTTCGTTGCTGGACGTTTCCTCGTCCGCCACGCCGAACTTGTAGCCTGCAAAGCCCGGACGATCCGAAGCTGTGGCGACCAGCATGTCGCCTTCGAGGGCGAGGCCGGACGCGGGAGCGCCGTAGAGGAAGCGGCCATCGATTTCAAGTTCCGCTGGAACTTCAGCCGTTATCTCTTTTGCTTTGGAAATTAAGGAAAACTCGATGCGATCAGCAACATAATCCTCAACCATGAAGGTGGTTTCACCCACCGACGGCGCCTTCGGATCTGTGAACGCCCGGACCCGCCATGTGCCGGTCGGCACGGCTGAATTGAGCGGCAAAGTCAGGCTGCGGCCGCCAGCGCCCTGATCGGGCACCACCGAGCGGCGGAATTCCACGCCATCCGGGCGCTCGACCACCAGCGTCAGCGGCGTGCCGGTCACGCCATTGCCCTTGCCGTCGCGCAACAGCGCTGTGAGGTAGACCGTCTCGCCGGAGCGGTAGACGCCACGCTCGGCATAGACGAAGGCGTCCGGTCCCGCTGGCACCGTGCGACCGGAAACGCCACGATCGGTCAGGTCGAACGCGTTGGACTTGAGGCTCAGGAACGCGTAGTCGCCTTTGTCGCCGGAGACGGACAGCAGCGCGGGCGACAGGCCGCCCTCACCGCGCGCCAGTCCAGCTTCGAACAGCACGTGACCCGCGCTGTCGGTCTTGCGGGTGGCGAGCACTTCATTGCTGCGCGAGACCAGCCGAACTTCCGCATTGGACGTGGGCTCGGTCGATGCCAGCGAATTGACAAACACATGGACGCCGTCGTTGCCGGAGTACGCCGTCAGGCCGAGATCCGAAACGATGAACCATTGCGTTGCCAGTGAGCTTGAATCGTCGTCGCCCGAAGACGATCCCGGCCCCTTGGCCGCAGCCGTCATCACGTAGACGCCCGGCTGCATATCGCCGACAGCCTGATCGATCGGGAATGCGGTGACGACATCGGCGTTCAGGGTCTGCGCGGTGGCGACCTCGCCGGTCCAGACCTTGACACCCTTCTCGTTGCCGAGATCGGACAACTCATAGCTCGACAGGCTGCGCTGGAAATCGCTGCCCAGGACCGAGTTGATCAGGTTGCGGTCGCCGATGCGGAAGATGTTCACCGACACCGACGGCGTGTTGACGCTGACCAGCGGGATGCCCTTCTGGCCGGTGCGCGGCAGCACATAGGCGCGGCCGGTAAAGCGGACGAACGGCTTGCGGTCGCGCACATAGATGTTGAACTCGGCGGACTTCGGCAGCGTCTCCTTCACGGTCGACGGCAGACCCGCGCGCAGATTGATGGTGTAGCGCTCGCCGTGCTTGAGGCCCTCAACGCACAGCTGCTTTTCTTCGGAGGTCAGCGCCGGGCTGTCGGTGCCTCCCAGCGCCACGAAGGGATTGAAGTCCGTCCGCTTGGCGAGGTCTTCGGAGAACTGGAAGCAGGCGCGCGGCGAGGCCGAGTCCGAATCCACGCTGTAATCCAGCAGCCGGAAGCCCTTCTCGTCGCGCAGCTTTTCGTACTGGCCGCGGACGTCCGCGACCTCCTTCTGGTCGAGTGACAGGCGCAGCGCATCGAGCGCCGGACGCCAGAGCTTCCGCTCCGCCAGTGCGCTGCCCAGCACGGCCAGCGCGTCGGCTTCCTCGCCCGCGTTCGCGGCGCGCTGATAGGCGATATAGGCCGCCGTGGACGCGCGCTCATGGAAAAAGGTGCGCTCGCGATTGTCGGAGGGGCGGATCTGGAAGACCGTCCTGGCCAGCCGCAGCCAGTTGCCGCTGTCCTCGGGCGCCACGGCGGCCGTCTGCCCCAGCAGGACCAGCGCGCCGCGCAGGTCGCTGCGCTTGAAGGCAGCATCCGTGTCGGACTTCAGCGTCGCCGCCGTCTTGTTGATGATCCCGGCCTCGGTCTTGATCTGGGCCTCGAGCCGGATCGCCGAGTCAGCCAGATCGTCCCGCTTGAATGCCTTGTCGGCGGCATGGGCTGAAACCAGACCAAGCGCGAGCGTGGCGCAAACCGAAATGGCGCGGACCAGACCAATCATGATGAAAACTCCCTGCGGGCGAACGTGGGTCGCCTTGAATACAGACAATGCGCGAATCGTGACGGACTCATGGTCGTACCGATATCGGGTCAAAAGATTCCGCGCGACGGCCGCGCACATGCGTTGCGAATGAGCGCACCAAGCCATTGACCCGGCAAACACAGGACTTTAGGTCGGAGATGCCAAAGGCAACGCGGGCCCTCGGGTACGCCCCGCCTGTCTGTCGGCCGAACCACCGGAAAGGTTCAGAAATTTCATCGCCGGGTGGCGGTTTTTTCACGTTCGCGGTGGTATGAGAGCCGCAACGGTCCCGTAGCTCAACTGGATAGAGTAGCGGATTTCTACTCCGCGGGTTGCAGGTTCGAATCCTGCCGGGATCGCCAATATTTCAATGAAATGCGCGCTTGCAGCCGCAGCCGGAAACAATCTCCTCGGCCGCATTGCGAAAAACCCGCCGGTGCGACCCGGCGGGCTTTGGACACTTGCGGTTAAACCGCGTCCTTTGCGGCCTTGACCGGCCGCGCCCGAACGATCTTGCGGGCTGGCTTCGCCTTGAAGGTCATCGGCTCGCCGGTGAAGGGGTTGGTGCCCTTGCGCGCCTTGGTGGCCGGCTTCTTGATCACAACGAATTTCGCGAAACCCGGCACCAGGAAGACACCCGTCTTCTTGAGTTCCTTGTAGCCGATGGTGGCGAGGGTTTCGAGGACGCCTTTGACGTCCTTCTTTGCGATTTCGTTTTCCGAAGCGATCTTCTCGATCAGCTGCGATTTAGTCAGTTGCGTTGCCATGTTGGCTCCCAGTGATTCGTGCCAGCAGACTTTACGTCGTTTGCGGCCGATAAAGCTGGAATTAGCGCGAAACCCGGCCAGCAATGCACTCAATTCGCATGGAATCCCCAGATTTTCTGCTCCGCGGGTTTCAGATTCGAATTCCACCGGGATCGCCACCAGCACCATGCAAAAAGCCCGGCACGAGGCCGGGCTTAAGTCTGAAAACTGGAGAAAGTAAAAAGGTAAGTGTCGTCCGTAGTCTTCAGTGCATCATCAATCAGTACTTGGCGACGACCGGTCCACCAAACTTGTAGCTGATGCGGCCCCTGACGTCGTTGGTGCGATAATCGGCGCTGCCGAATGCGATCCCATGCCCTGCCGGGAAGGCTCCCGCAGGAACCGAGACATCGGCGCGGCCGAGGTCGGTGTAGCGATACTCAACGCCCACGATCCAGTTCGGCGTCATCATGTATTCGACGCCGGCACCAACCGTCCAGCCGACCCGGGTATCCGAATTGGTACGTGAGTCGGCGCCGACGCCATCACGCACGATGCTCAGGGTTGTTTCCGTTTGACCAAATGCGACACCGCCGACCGCGTACAGCAACCATGCATTTGAGGTCCAGCCCAGGCGTCCACGGATCGCGCCTTGCGTTCTCAAACGTGCATTGCCATCGATGTGGTCAGCCGGAGGCCCGGCCTGAATCATCACTGCACCCGTATTGTGATCGGCGTAGCTGATGTCGCCTTCGATACCGAGCAGCCAGTTCGGGGAGAATTGCCAGTTGTAGCCAATCTGGCCGCCGCCGATCACGCTCGTGTCACGCAGACCGCGCGATCCCAACAGGGCCAAAGTCGGGTAGCTGGCGTCGTAGCTGGAATCCAGCCATTGCCCACCGACGTTGCCGCCGATGTAGAAACCGGTCCAGCTGTAAACCTGTACGATTGGAGGTGCCTTGACATAAGGCCGGGGTGCCATGTCCGCGGCGGAGGCAGTGCCTGCCGAAAGTACCGTGACGGCTGCGGCCGCGATCAAGAAATTGCGCATGTAATGCTCCAAAGAAAAAGAAGCTCAAAATGATGGCGAGCCGAACCGTCCTCGAATACCATCATGGTCGGCGGCTAAAGTCTGTCACCTGAAGGCCACAGCCAGTACTTTTCCTCATCCCGGTACCATTTTGGACAGTTTTGCTGTCCTATTTGGTTCAGGCGGCAAATTCCAAACACGTGCCAAAAATCTGATACAAGCCGCCCAGCGAAACGCTGAACACAGAAAGATATCGACCATATGGGTTTTAAGGAGCCGAGTTTTGCGGACCGGCAGGCCGCCGCGCAGAACGCCAGGAAGAACATTCTCGAGAAATTCAAGGCCAAGCCGGGACCTGACGATCCTGAGGTTCTGAAGAAGGCCGCCGAACGGCAGGCACAGGCCGCCGCCCGCGCGGAGGCGCAGAAGCTGCGCGAAGCCGCCCGGGCTGAAAAGCTGGCGCGCGAAGCCGAACTCGCTGCACAGGCGGAGGCAGAGGCACGCCGTCTCCAGGCCGAAAAGGAAGCCGCCGAAGCGGATCTCAAGGCCAAGCAGAAGGCTGCACGTGATGCGCGCTACGCTGCGCGCAAGGCAAAGAAGTAGTATCGCAACATCGTCTCGTGACGAATTCATAGTTCAGCAGGCTCACCCTCATCGGGCGAGCCTGCTGAAAAGCAAAAAGACGGGATGAAGATTTACTTCTTCATCTCGTCTTTTTTCATGCCGTCCTTGGCCATGCCGTCTTTCTTCATGCCATCCTTCGACATGGTGTCCTTCTTCATGCCGTCCTTCGACATCGCGTCTTCCTTCTTCATGCCATCCTTGGACATCTTGTCCTGGGCGAAGGCCGCCGGCGCGAACGCCAGGCCAAGCGAAAGAATTGCAGCGGTGGCGCCGAGCGCGAAACGTGTGGTGCGTGCCATTTAAGTTCGTCCTCTCAATCCGTTTTCTGGTGCGACGAAGGTCGCTTCAGGGTCTTCGTTGAGAAACGGGCTTCGTTACCGCGGACGGGCGATAATTTTCACACCTGCGGCTTCCCGGAACTTTCCAACCGCCACGAAGGCACGCGCCGACATGGCTGCCGGATCTGGTGATGGGGCCGGAGTCGGTCCGTTAGGCGCGCGCGCGGCTGCTTGCCGTCGTGCGCTTTCCTGAACGCGGGGTTTTCTGCCTGCGAACAGCCGCCTTGCCCTTGACCGCACCGGCTTTGACCGGGGTCGCAGGCTTCTTCGCGAACCGCGAAAGGACTGCGCGGACGTCGGCCTGCATCTGTGCGATGGCGTGCGCATCTCCGGCCAGATGCTTGAGCAGGCACTGCTGAAACAGCCCGTCGAAAACGGCGTAAAGCACCGCCGGCGTCAGTTGCTGGGGCTCACCGGTCAGTTCCGCAAACCGGCTCATGATCCGCCAGATCATGTTCTCCAGGCTCTTGTCGATTTCCAGTACGTCGGCCCGGAACTCTTCCTCGAACAGCGACTGCGAACGCAGGTCGTACCAGAGCCGGTGCATCTGCGCGTCGTTGCGGACGGTCTCGCTCAAAGCGGACAGAAATCCCTCGAGGAGTTCCTCATGGGTTTCCGCACCGGCGACAACCTCGTCATAACGCGTCACGCAGACCGCCTTGTATTGGCGGACGCAGCACGTCATCAGATCGACCTTGTCCTTGAAATAGTAGTGCAGCACGCCATGCGAAAAGATCGAGTTCTGCGCGATCTCACGCAGACTGGTCTTTGCATATCCGAGTTCAGACAGCGTCTGGAGCGCAGCCTGGGCGAGTTCCGCGCGCCGCTCAGCAAATTTGTCGACCCGCTGCCCGTTGATGCGGTCAACTTTTTCGATCGTGGCCGCAGCCATTGTTCCTCAGCCTTTCAAATCCCCGTTTCAGGGATAACACCGGATCGCTTCAGATCAAGCTCTCATGTGCGCCTGTCTAGAATCTTCGCGAGGCCGCTTCTGTGAACCACGCAACACAGGAAAAGTCCGATTGGACACTTGACCAGCATTTTCTTGACGATTGTATAAATTTTCTTGACAATTGTCAAAGACGAGCCTCTGATCGCGATGCTCCCCGCCAAGAGGGACAAGAGGAAAACATCAGGGAGGATAAAATGCGGCTTGCAGGCACCTGCAAACGGTCCATCGGTCCTGTCGCCGGTCTGAACATCGGCCTTCTCCCGCTCCCGAAAACATTGCCGGATCTCGCCGCGGCAACGCGCGAAGCGTAACGAACGGCGGCAGCAATCGCCGCCGTCGCGACGGGCTCTTCTCACTACAGAACAACTGAACGGCAGCGATCTCCGCTGACGGATGGCACCCGCTTGCCTGCTCAACAAAAGACAACCCTGGAGGAAACCACATGAGCGTATTCAATCTGACCGGACGCAAGGCGCTGGTGACCGGCGGCGCGCGCGGTCTCGGCGCCGGCATGGCCGAAGCCCTGACAAAAGCCGGAGCCTCGGTCGTGATCGGCGACGTGCTGACGGATCTCGGCCAGCAAACGGCAAAGTCGCTCTCCGCTGGCGGCGCCAAAGCGGACTTCGTCCCCCTCGATGTCACCGACGACGCAAGCTGGGCCGCCGCCGTGGCGGCGACGATCTCCAGGCTGGGCGGCTTCGACATCCTCGTCAACAACGCCGGCATCGAGATCACGTCGCTGCTGGTGGACGCCAAGGCCGACGACCTGCAGCGCATGTGCAATGTCAACATCGTCGGCACCGCGCTCGGCATGAAGCACGCATTCCGTGCCATGCGCCCGGGCGGCGCGGCTGGCAAAGGCGGCGCGATCGTCAACATCGCATCGGTCGCCGCCACCATCGCATTCCCCGGCATCGCCGGTTACTCCGCGACCAAGTCAGCTGTCGACCGCATGACCCGCGTCGGTGCGATGGAGTCGGGCAAGCTCGGCTACGGCGTGCGCGTGAACTGCATCTATCCGGGACTGGTGCCGACCGACATGGGCATGCAACTCGCGGGCGACGTTGTCGCGGCGGGGCTTTACCCGAGCGGAGAAGCAGCCATCGGCGACGTCGTCGGCCAGACGCCGCTCGGCCGTCTCGGCGAAATTCCAGACATGGCGGACGCAACCGTCTTCCTGTGTTCCGACGCCGCCCGCTTCATCACCGGCGCTGGACTGCCGGTCGACGGCGGAATGGGCATGTGACTCCGCAAACAGATCAAAGGAACAGACATCATGACAACGAAAAAGCCCGTCGTCGTTTACGGCGTCACCGGTTACACCGGCCGCCTTGTTTGCGAATACCTGCGTGAGTTGAACGTCCCCTTCATCGCCGCCGGCCGCGACAAAGCGCGTGTGCAGCAGGTGCTGGACAAGGTTCCCGGTATCGAAACCGCTGAATACGAAGTCGTGCAGGTCGAGCACACCGTCAAGGCGCTGACCGAGCTGTTCAAGGGCGCGAAGGTGGTCAGCAACATGGTCGGACCTTTCAGCCAGTTCGGCCCGGAAGTGGTCGAAGCCTGCCTCGCGGCGGGCACACACTACACTGACACGACCGGCGAGCAGGATTGGGTACTCAGTTGCAAGGAGAGGTGGGGCGCGCAGTTCGCGAGCAAGGGCCTGCTGCTGTCGCCCGGCATCGCGCAGATGTACACCACGGGCGAGATCGCCGCGAACATCTGCCTTGAGACGCCAGGACTGGACTCGCTCGATATCCTGGTGCTGTGGAAGGGTTTCCCGACCTACGCATCGACGCAGACGATCTTCGCGATCCTCCAGGCGAAGTGGTATCACCTCGAACAGAACAAGTTCGTCGAGTGGCCGCAGAATACGCATCTCGACGTCAACGTGCCGGGGCAGCACGCGCCCGCGCTGGTGACGCCATGGGCCGGCACCTCGCATCCGGTGTGGTTCAAGGACGATCCACGCGTCTCGAATTGCAAGGCCATGGGCGGAGTGTTCGCGCGCGAGGTGATGGAAGGCTTCGTCGCGACGCAGAAGATGTTCGAGGAGCAGATCAAGCCGCTGCCGCCCGATCAGCAGCAGGCGGCGCTGGCGAACATCGCTGCCTCGATCCAGGCCGGCATGCCGCCGCGCGAGAATCCGCGGGTCAATATCTCGCTCGATTCTGTCTATGCGTCAGGACCGCTCGGCCGAGCGCATTGCGTGATCCACGGCAACTGCAACTACAAGCAGACCGGATTGATGCAGGCTTACGCGGCGTTCTCGCTGCTTCAACAGGCCCCCAAGCGCGCCGGTTTCGCGTCAGCCTGTCAGGCTTTCGGGCACCGGGAGATTCTGGGCATTCTGCGCAGCTTCGGTCTGGTGATGAATCCGGTCCTGACCGTTCATCAGTAAGACGAAGGACACCGGGGCGACTCTCGCGCGGTCCCGTCACCCTGAGGTGCCGAAGCGGAGCGGAGGCCTCGAAGGGCGACGGGCTCCACATACTGTCACCCTTCGAGGCTCGCAAGAGCTCGCACCTCAGGATGACGATCAGAATATTCTAACCGCGCGCCTTGGCGTTAAGCGCGGATGCAACGCGGCTCACCGGCAGCTTGCCGAGGATTTTGGCAATGTCGTTGGTCGCGGCAACAAGCTGCGTCATGTCCACGCCGGTCTGAACGCCCATGCCTTCCAGCATATAGACAACATCCTCGGTGGCGACATTGCCGGTCGCACCCGGCGCATAAGGACAGCCGCCGAGACCGCCAGCAGCGGAATCGATCACGCGAGCCCCCTCCTCCAGACCGGCATAGAGATTGGCAAGCGCCTGACCATAGGTGTCATGGAAATGCATGCCGAGATGTCGCATCGGCACCTCGCCTGCGACCGCGCGCAGCAACTGCCGCGCCTTTGAGGGCGTGCCGACGCCGATAGTGTCACCCAGCGAGACCTCGTAGCAGCCGAGATCCCAAAGCTTCTTCGTCACATCGACAACCGCGGAGGGCTTCACCTCACCGTCGTAGGGGCAGCCAAGTACGCAGGAGACATAGCCGCGCACCTTGATGCCGTCGGCCTTGGCGCGCTCGATCACTGGAACAAAGCGCTGGATCGATTCCGCGACGGTGCAGTTGATATTGGCTTTCGAGAATCCTTCCGAGGCCGATGCGAACACCGCGATCACCTTTGCGCCCGCAACCTTCGCGGCCTCGTAGCCCTTCTCGTTGGGGACGAGAACATGGAATTCGTAACCGGGATGGTGGTTAACGGTGCGCAGCACCTGATCCGAGTTGACCATCTGCGGAATGGCCTTCGGCGACACGAAGCTGCCGACCTCGATGGTGTGAAGGCCTGCCTTGACGAGGTTTTCGATAAACGTGATCCGCGCCTCCGCCGAGACCGGCGTCTTCTCGTTTTGCAGCCCGTCGCGGGGGCCGACTTCAACAATGCGGACCTGATCGCTCATACGCTTACGCTTTCGGTTCGATTTCGGCGAGTTCGACGCCTTCCTGCACGATATCGCCGACCTTGCACTTCAACTGCTTCACCGTGCCTGCGAACGGCGCGCGCAAGGTTTGTTCCATCTTCATCACTTCCAGTGTCAGGATCGCAGCGCCCTTCTCGACCTCCGCGCCCTCCTCCACGAGGATCGCAACCACGGTGCCCGGCAGCGGCGCCACAACGCGGTCGGCGCCCGCCTGTTCTTCGTCCTCGGTGCCGAATGGATCGACCCAGTGAACCTCGAACCGTCCGTTACGGGTTCGGATGTAGACCTCGTGACCATCGAGCAAACCCGTCACATGATGCTTCACGCCGTCAAGCACAAGATCTATGCCGCCGCGTGGCGATACAGAACTTGCGAACGCGATAATCCGTCCATCGATCGCCAGCGTCGAGGGCCCCTGCCCATAGCGCATCGATACTTTGCGCTCGGTGCCATCCGCCTGCCGGAACATAAACCGGCGACGACGCGCAGCGACCGCGGCCCAGCCAGCGGATGCGTGCCATGGCGACTTCACGTCGCTGCGTGCTGCGGCCGCCTCGCTTTGCAGGATCGCGGCAACAGCCGCGCCAAGCTCAAGATCGGTCAGTTCCGCTTCAGCCGGAGTGAGCTTCGCAAGCTCGCGTTCGATGAAGCTGGTGTCGATGGTATTGGCGCGAACGTCCGGATGGGTGATGAGCGCGGACAGGAACGGGATGTTGGTGACGATGCCGCGAACGTCGGTTTCGATTAGTCCGCGATTGAGCCGCGAGATCGCCAAATCGCGCGTCGGCGCCCAGGCGATGACCTTCGCGAGCATGGCATCGTAGTTCGGCGAGACGGTCTTGCCCTCACCATAGCCTGCGTCGATGCGCAGACCGTCCACTTCCTCCGGCGTATGCCAGGTGCGGATGCGCCCAACCGAGGGCATGAAGTTCTTGCTCGGATTCTCGGCGTAGACGCGCGCCTCGATGGCATGACCGTTCAGCCTGATCTGGTCCTGCGTCAGCGGCAGCTTTTCACCGAACGCCACCCGCAACTGCAATTCGACCAGATCGACGCCGGTGATCAGTTCGGTCACCGGATGCTCGACCTGAAGCCGGGTGTTCATTTCAATGAAGAACGTCTCCTTTCCGTCGGAGACGAATTCGATGGTACCCGCGCCGACGTAATTCACCGCGCCAGCCGCCTTGCGGGCAGCCTCGCACACAGCCTCACGCTGCGCGGGATTGAGCGTCGGCGATGGCGCTTCCTCGATCACTTTCTGGTGGCGGCGCTGCAAGGTGCATTCGCGCTCGAACAGCGACAACAGATTGCCATGACTGTCGCCGATGATCTGCACCTCGATGTGGCGCGGATTCTGGACGAACTTCTCGATCAGCATCCGGTCATCGCCGAACGCGGCAAGTGCCTCGCGCTTGGCGCTGACAATCGCCGCCGCCAGTTCATCCGCGCTGCGGACAATGCGCATGCCGCGTCCGCCGCCGCCCGCTGACGCCTTGGCGAGCACGGGAAAGCCGATCTTGTTGGCGGCATCGGCTAATGTTTTCTCGTCCTGGGCTTCGCCGTGATAGCCGGGCACCAGAGGCACGCCGGCCTTTTCCATCAGCGCCTTGGAGCCGGACTTCGAGCCCATCGCCTCCATCATCTCGGCGGTCGGGCCGACGAACACGATGCCTTCGGCCGCGCAGCGCCGCGCGAACCCGGCGTTTTCCGACAGAAACCCGTAACCCGGATGGACTGCTTCCGCGCCGGTTGTCTTCGCAGCCTCGATGATGCGGTCGATGTTGAGATAGCTGTCGCGTGCCCGCGCGGGCCCGAGCAACACGGCATCGTCCGCCATGGCGACGTGAAGCGCATCGGCGTCCGCTTCCGAATAGACTGCGACGGTGCGCAGCCCCATGGCGCGCGCGGTCCTGATGACACGGCAGGCGATTTCGCCGCGATTGGCGATCAGCAAAGTGCCGAACCGGCGATACAGCGCTGCGGACTTGGTGACGGCTTTGGCGTTCATCGGATCAGGTCCACGACGGTTTGCGCTTTTCAAGAAATGCGGAGAGGCCCTCTCGGGCTTCCGGCCTGGCCCGCACATCGGCGATCAGTTGCGCGGTCTCGGTCATCAGGGCCTCGTCGATGGCACGCCCGGCGATGTCGCCCGCAAGCTTCTTGGCGATGCTGCGCGCGCCCGGCGCTGCGGCCTTCAATTGCTTGAGCATCTTCGCAATGCGCTCGTCCAGCGCATCGGGCGCGACGACTTCGTGCAGCAATCCGATCCGCATCGCTTCCGCCGCGCCGAACACTTCCGCGGTCTGGAAGTAGCGCCGCGCGGTGCGTTCGCCGATGGCGCGCAGCACGTAGGGACTGATCATGCCCGGCACGATCCCGAGACGCACTTCGGACAGGCAGAACGTCGCCTCCGAAGATCCGATGGCAATGTCGCAGGCCGCAACCACGCCGACGCCGCCGCCATAGATCGGGCCTTGTACCCGCGCCACGGTGGTCTGCGGCATGCGGTCGAGCGCGGACAACATCCGCACCAGCGGCAGCGCGTCGTTGATGTTCTCCTCGCGCGTATAAGAGCCTGCCTCGCGCATCGCACTGATGTCGGCACCGGCGCAGAGGCTCTTGCCCTCGCCCGCCAGCACCAGCGTTGCGATAGAGCGATCGCCGGCGACGCTCTCAAATGCGGAACGCAGTCCCTCGATCAGTTCCCTGTTGAGCGCATTGTTCAGTTCCGGGCGGTTCAGCGTGACACGCGCCACGTCCTGATCGCGCTCGATGCGGACAAGATCGGTCATCGCCAGGCTCCGCATCACATTCTGAACACGCCGAACTTCGGCGGCTCGATCGGAGCGTTAGCGGCGGCGGATAGTCCGAGCCCTAGCACCAGGCGCGTGTCGGCGGGATCGATCACGCCGTCGTCCCACAGCCGCGCCGTCGCGTAGTACGGATGGCCCTGAGTTTCGTACTGTTCGCGGATCGGGCTGCGGAAGGCATCTTCTTCCTTCGCCGACCACGTGCCGCCCTTGGCCTCGATATTGTCGCGGCGCAGTTGGCTCAGCACCATCGACGCCTGCTCGCCGCCCATTACGGAGATGCGTGCGTTCGGCCACATCCAGAGAAAGCGCGGACTGTATGCGCGGCCGCACATGCCGTAGTTGCCCGCGCCGTAGGAGCCGCCGATCACCACGGTGAACTTCGGCACCGAGGCCGTCGCCACCGCCGTCACAAGCTTCGCGCCGTCGCGTGCGATACCGCCTGCTTCATATTTCTTGCCGACCATGAAGCCGGTGATGTTCTGCAGGAACAGCAGCGGAATGCCGCGCTGACAGCAAAGTTCGATGAAATGCGCGCCTTTCAGCGAACTCTCGCTGAACAGGATGCCGTTGTTGGCGATGATGCCGACCGGATAGCCCCAGATATGGGCGAAGCCGCAGACCAGCGTCGTACCGTAGAGTTTCTTGAACTCCTCGAACTCCGAGCCATCGACGATCCGCGCGATGATCTCGCGCACATCGAACGGCTTCCGCGCGTCGGCAGGCACCACACCGTAGATGTCCTCGCGCTCGAACAGCGGGTCGCGCGGCTCACGCAATCCGGTCGCTGACGATGTCGCCGGATTGAGATTGCCGACGATGCGGCGCGCGATGCCGATGGCATGGCTGTCGTTCTGCGCGTAGTGGTCGGTCACGCCGGAGTGGCGGCTGTGAACATCGGCGCCGCCAAGTTCTTCCGCCGTCACGACCTCACCGGTCGCAGCCTTCACCAGCGGCGGACCGCCAAGGAAGATGGTGCCCTGATTGCGGACGATGATGCTTTCGTCCGACATAGCCGGAACGTAAGCGCCGCCGGCGGTGCATGATCCCATCACGATGGCGATCTGCGGAATGCCCTGCGCCGACATGTTGGCCTGATTGTAGAAGATGCGGCCGAAGTGCTTCTCGTCGGGGAAGATCTCATCCTGCTGCGGCAGGAATGCGCCGCCGGAATCGACCATATAGATGCATGGCAGATTGTTCTGCCGCGCAATGTCCTGCGCGCGCAGATGCTTCTTCACCGTCATCGGATAGTAAGTGCCGCCGCTAATGGTGGCGTCGTTGGCGACGATCACGCATTCGCGGCCCGAGACCCGGCCGATGCCGGTCACGATGCTGGCGGAATGCACGCCGCCGCCGTAGAGGCCGTAAGCCGCCATCGGCGAGAACTCGAGGAAAGCCGTGCCCGGATCGATCAGCAGGTCAACGCGGTCTCGCGCCAGCATCTTGCCACGGGACGTATGCTTCGCGCGCGAGGCCTCTCCGCCGCCGCCCGCCACCTGCGAAAGCTTGTCCCGGAGGTCCGCGACCAGGGTCCGCATGACTTCCGCATTGCGGGTGAAATCGGCCGATTTGGGATCGAGTCCGGAACGAAGTGCCATTGTTTCCCGCCGCGTAATGTTTTGATCTTGCTAGTGTGGTGGTTCGCAAGTCCGCAACGTTTTCGCAGCACGTCCATTTGCGGACTAGCGAACCAAAACCACACTAGAATTTATAATTTCTAGTGTCCTGTTGAATCCGAAGTTCGCTCCGGAAGACGCTGTAGAATAAGGCGAACTTCGGATTCAGGACACTAGTTTCCGTCCTTTCCGGACGGCTTCGACCCGCAAGGTGTCACTGCTTGGCGGCTGAATGCAACCACAACTTTTGCGGAGAGACTTGCGGAGGGTCAGACGCCCTCAATAGGACAAAGCGGCATCGGGAAATGTCATGTCCCCGACATTTGCCGGGGCAAATTCACAAGACGAAGTCCCAAGCGTTCAACGCAAGGCGTCAGGCCTAGTGCGTCCACGGCTCGACGCGGCGGAAGGCGAAATTGTCCGCATAGGCCTTCACGCGCGGCTGCAATTCCTTCGGCTCAAGCACCTGATACGCGATGCCTTCCCGCTCGCAATAGGCGACAGCGTCTTCCTTGGTATCAAAACGCAGGGTCACCTGCTGCTTCATGTCCCCGGAGCTGGTCCAGCCCATCAGCGGCTCGATCACCCGCGGCTGTTCGGGCTCATAATCCAGTTGCCACGCCTTCGTCTTGGCAGCCCCGGACTGCATCGCATTTTTGGCAGGTTTGAAGATTCTTGCGGTCATGGAGCTAGCGGGTCCCTGAGCCTGATCGTTATGGCATCGAACGCATAGGTAAAAAGCATGAGATTCGGATGCCGGCCAACATCTAGATACTGTGAGCATGCCTGCCCGGAACGAGACTTTCTACGGCGGGTTCTGGTATAGTCGGTTCGAAACGCGGTGACAATGTCGGACCGCTTGGGTCGGGTAGGCGTTCCGCTGGCGTTATTTGGTTCGATCTCATCACGAAACGGTACTCATGGAAATTCAGGCAACACTCCCAGAGAAGGGCCGCGATCTCCGGCTCGATTTCTTCCGCGGTATCGCTAACTGGTGGATTTTTCTCGACCACATTCCCAACAACGTCATCAACTGGGTCACCCCGCGCAACTACGGGTTCAGTGACGCGGCCGACCTGTTCGTCTTCATCTCCGGTTACACAGCGTCGTTCGTCTACGCCAAGATGATGCTCGATCGCGGCTTTATCGTCGGCTCGACGCGGTTGTGGAAGCGCGTCTGGCAGCTCTATGTCGCGCACGTCATTCTGTTTGTGATTTATATCGCGGCGATCGGCTGGGTCGCGCTGCGTTACGCCGATCCGGACATCCTCAACGAGTTCAACGTCGCGGGCTTGGTCGAAAATCCGATCCAGACCCTGACTCAGGGACTGATCCTGCGCTTCAAACCCGTCAATCTCGACGTGCTCCCGCTCTACATCATCCTCATGGGCTTCTTCCCGCCGGTGCTGTGGCTGATGCTGCGCAAGCCCGACCTGGTGATGATCGCTTCGCTGGTGCTGTATTTCGCAGCCCGTCAATTCGGCTGGAACTTCTCGGCTTATCCGGTCGGCTCCTGGTATTTCAACCCGTACACCTGGCAACTGCTGTTCGTGTTCGGCGCATGGTTCGCACTGGGCGGCGCGATCGAATCCCGTTCGGTGATCACGTCGCGATGGCTGCTGGTCGCGGGGTCCCTCTATCTCGTCTTTGCGTTGATCATGACAATGGCCGGCCGTTTCGAGCCCTTCGGAGCGCTGTTTCCGAAGTGGCTCTATGACGCCTTCAATCCGAACGACAAGACGTTCCTGGCACCGTATCGCGTGATCCATTTCGTGGTGATCGCGTTCTTTATCACACGCTTTGTGCCCAAGGACTGGAGTTTGCTCGAGTCGAAGTGGCTCGATCCTCTGATCAAATGCGGACAGCAGTCGCTTCAGGTGTTCTGCGTCGGCATATTCCTCTCCTTCGTCGCGCACTTCATCCTGATGCTGAGCTGGGGCACCGTCTGGGCGCAACTCGGCGTCAGCATCGGTGGAGTCGCGATCCTGACTGCCGTCGCCTATTACGGAAACTGGTCAAAGAAGCAGGACAAGCCGTCGGCACGGACGGCCCCCTCCAAAGCGCCAGCACCTCAGGCTTCCGCAGCCCCCGGGGCCTGATCCCAAAGCCGGGCGCGGCCGCGCTGCGGGCAGTTTAGCCGCCCGCGACCCGGCCTTCTGCCTTGCTGGAGCCATGCGAAGCGTGTATCGACTGAGCCTCTCGGGGTATAGCGTAGCCTGGTAGCGCGGCGGTTTTGGGTACCGCAGGTCGGAGGTTCGAATCCTCCTGCCCCGACCATCCAACCAATTGAATTTGCTCAGCTTTCTATAAGCGATTTTGACGCGATTCTGACAGGCGGTTGTTACCTCGTTTTAGAACCAGCCTGGCCCCAACGTGGGCTGGCTCAGCGGGTTCCGAACAGTGGATGCGCCACGCGGTCACCGGCCTGAATCCCGTATTTCCGGGCAGTCCCGCCAATCACCTCAAGCACGCCTTTCGCCAGCCCGCCCGATGGAATGATCTTTTCGGAGTGAGGTTCGGTGTTTTCCGCGATCCGCAGAATCCGGCCATCGCTCCGGATGAAAATCATGTCGAGCGGAATGAAGGTGTTCTTCATCCACATCGAAACCGGCTGCTCGGGTGAGAAATCGAACAGCATGCCCCGCCCCTCGGCCAGTTCCTTGCGGTACATCAGGCCGGTGGCGCGCTCCTGCTCGGTTTTGGCGACCTCGACCGTGAAGACATGCACGCCGGACTTGGTGACGATCTCGAGCGGCTGCACTTCCGCGGCGCCAGCGTTGGTCACGGTCGCCGCAAGCAAAGCCATGACCGCCGCGAAGACGATCCGGATATCCGATTTCAGATTTGGGAATTTCGGCAGATGACCAAACAGCATTCGCAAGCAATGTCCTGAACCAACGACAACGGCACCCTAGTGATCCGGTTCTGACATTCGTTAAGTATCGTCCGCAGGCACTTTTTCGAATGTCAGAACCAAAGGATCACTAGGATTATGGTTTGCTAGTGTCCTTTCGTATCCGACGTTTGCTCAGAAGTCGCCGCAACATGAGGCAACCGTCGGATACAGGACACTAGCGCGGCAATCATGGCAAAGGCCAGACACAGGTCTGGCCCTCACTAAAGTTCACGCGGATGTGGTTGAGGTCAGGTCAGTGCGACGACAGTCCGGGTGCGCCGGTCTCCGGCTGGATCTCAGCCGCCATCATGCCCTTGGAACCGGGCCCGAACCGGACCAGCACATACTGGCCGGGGCGCAGCTCGGTCATGCCATAGCGGCGCAGGGTTTCCATATGCACGAAGATGTCCGGTGTACCCTCGCCGCAGGTCAGGAAACCGAAACCGCGAAGCCGGTTGAACCATTTGACCTGCGCCCGCTCCAGTCCGCTGGTCGGAGTGACGCTGACGTGAGTCCGGGCCGGAAGCATCTGTGCCGGATGGATCGCCGTCGACTCGTCCATCGAGACGATGCGGAAGGCCTGATAGCCCTTCTGGCGCTGCACGCATTCGCAAACCAGCCGCGCACCCTCATAAGCCGTCTGGTAGCCATCGCGCCGCAGAACCGTGACGTGCAGCAGCACGTCAGGCCAGCCATTGTCCGGGACAATGAAGCCATAGCCCTTCGAGGCATCGAACCATTTGATAACGCCGGAAATCTCAACGAGATTGACGGCCGCGCCATCCGCGGCCGCGAAGGATTCAGCGGCCAGATTCCGCTCGGCAGTGGCAGCCAGTTCGCCCGGAGCAAACCCGTCGGGTCCCCCAATCGGTTGACCGCCTGCCTTCTTGGACTCAAATCCGTCCGAACCCATGACCCCCGGACCTCAAACAAATCTTCAGTCAGTCAACGACATGACCAAGTACGTTATGCAAGGAAGCTTCGCGCTGTCTCATCGTGGCGAATCAAAATGAACCAAGGCGAATCCTTGATTTAACGATAACACTCCGGAACAGGGCTGAAAGACAAAAAAGAAATCAGCGACGACCTATGAACAACCTTGAAGGATTACGAATCAATCAGGCAGGCTAGTTGCCGACGAACGGCCCAAGCGTCTCGCCTATATCGTGACGGATCACCAGATCGGCGATGTCGTCCTGATCGGTCGGTTCGTTGTTGATGATCACGAGTTTGGCCCCGCAATTCCGCGCCAGAACGGGAAAGCCGGCCGCGGGCCACACCACGAGCGAAGATCCAACCGCCAGGAAGAGATCGCAGTGCTGCGCAAGTTCCGTTGCGCGGCGCATTTCATCTTCCGGCATCGACTGGCCGAACGAAATCGTCGCCGATTTCACCGGTTCGCCGCAGGTGGTGCATGAAGGCGCAATGCCGGCCTCTTCGAAACGTTCCTTGACCCACGGAATCTCGAATCGTTGGCCACATCCGATGCAACGCGCGTAGGTGGTATTGCCGTGCAGCTCGACGACATGCTCGGCGGAAAATCCCGACGCCTGATGCAGGTTATCGATGTTCTGCGTCACGATCGCGGGAACCTTCCCGGCCTTGTAGAGCGACGCCAGCGCCCGGTGCCCGCGGCTGGGCCGGGCCGCTGCGAAGCTCGGCTCCATCGCGAAGCGGCGGCGCCAGGCTTCGTCCCTCGCCTCCTGGCTGGCGACGAACTCGCCGAACGGGATCGGGCGATTGCGGGTCCACAGGCCGCCGGGCGAGCGGAAATCGGGAATGCCGCTTTCGGTGGAAATGCCCGCGCCGGTGAACGGCACAATCGTCCGCGCCTCGGCGATCAAATCGCCAAGCATATCGATTCCACTGCGAAGATCGGATGCAATCATCGTCTCAGTATAACCCAACAAAAATGGGGGCGCGAAGCCCCCATTCCTTTTCAAACTTGTCGCAAAACTCAGGCTGCCTTGTCCGCCTTGGGCGCCTGTGCTTTAGGCGCTTCCTGAGGCTTGGAAGCTTCCTGAGGCTTCAGGGCTTCCTTGATCTCCCTCATATCCTTCTTGGGAGCGCTGACCTTGGCCGTCTTGCCCAAAGCGGCGAGCTTTTCCATCTCCGCGGCGAGTTCGCGCTGACGCGCGGCGATCTTGTCGGCAAGCTTCTCGCCCGCCTGATCGCGCAGCTTCGCCAGATCGTCGATCGACATCGAATCCAAATCTACTTTTTGCATGATCTTCCCCGTTTGACTGGGGCACGGAGGTACCAAGAAGGCCTGCGCCTCGCCAGACGACGCGGTTTCTTATCCACTGTCATACGGCGGCGCGCCGTGGCGAGGCGCCAGGGCTCAGCCGGTAAATTTTGCGGAAGGTTCTTCCAGGCGATTGCGCAGATATGTCAAACCGCACAACATCAGACGTTGCGGATCGGTCTCGCCGGCAGAAGAAAGTGTTTCGATATAGGTGTCGACGCTTTCGCGGGCTTCCTTCAGTTCGTCCTCGTCCAGGTTACGCATCATACCGAACGTATGGATAATCCGATCGACCACATCTTCCAAGAATGCCTCCTTCTTCATCATCAACTCTGGGAGATAACGGCGACGCAGCATAAAGGTTCCTTCAACAACATCTGCCCTCCGGGCCGTTTTGCTGCTATCTGATCGTCGCGATTTTAACGACGCACCGGCGATGCCCGAAGAAGGATAAGAAACATGCGTTACCTGCACACCATGCTGCGCGTCCGTAATCTCGATGTCGCGCTCAAGTTCTACAGCGATGCACTCGGGCTGAAGGAAGTCCGCCGGACCGAAAGCGAGAAAGGCCGATTTACGCTGGTCTTCCTGTGCGCGGACGAAGACGAGGGTCTGCTCAAGCAGGTCAAGGGACGCGGCGCGCCGCTGGTCGAACTCACCTACAATTGGGATGAAGAAGCCTACGGCGAGGATCGCTACTTCGGCCATCTCGCCTATGAGGTCGACGACATCTACGCGACCTGCGACCGGCTGATGAAGCTCGGCATCACCATCAACCGCCCGCCGCGCGACGGCCAGATGGCCTTCATCCGCTCACCCGATCTGCATTCCATCGAACTTTTGCAGAAGGGCGATGCCCTCGCGCCGAAGGAGCCATGGAGTTCAATGCCGAACACCGGGCATTGGTGAGCGCCTGAATACTTTCGGAACAGGAGCATCGCAGCCACGTTCTCCATGACATGATGATCAATGCATGGAGGAAAAATGGGACGCGGAATCTTGTTGTGGCTGCCGGGCGTGCCGATACCCGTGATCATTCTGCTCTGGCTTTTCCGATAGCCTCTGACTTCGACAGAAAGCCCCTGCGCAAAGCAGGGCTTTCACGTCAAAGCGCATGCGTCAGCGTAGTTTCGGTTCAGGGTTTTCTGCAATCGGCCGTCGCTTCGACAAGCTTGACGAGCTTGTTGCCCGCAGCTTTCAGAATGCACATCTCGATCTGCTTGCCGGCGGGCACCGGCTTTACGCAAATGATCTGCGGGTTGTCGTCATACACCGCTGTCGAGAATTTGCAGTTCGCCTGGCACGACGCGGTGTATTTCAGCGGATTGGTCAGCGTCACGCTGGCCGCTTCCGCGCCCGGCAGGATCGTGCAGACGATCGGGGCCGGCTCGGCATGCAGCGCCGACGACAGGCCCGCCAGGACCGTAACTAAAATCAGGATATGTCTGCGCGGCATGAATCGACCGTGGTTGCTTCCGGCAATACGGTAGCAAGACCGGCTGCCCGAGACGAGCGTTTCATGGCGAAGGTCCCGTCCGGCGTGCATTCAGCCTCATCTTCAGTTGCAAGAATCCGCGATCTCTGTTCGAAATCGCGGACCGGGTGAACACTGTCAGGCGGGCATCTTGCAAAACGTGGTCAACGCATTCCTGCTGGTCTATGCCGCGCTGTTTCCGATCGTCAATCCGGTTGGCAGCGCGCCGCTGTTCCTGCGCATGACCCGTGGGCGCACCACGGCCGAGCGCAGCGTTCTTGCGCAAAACGTGGCGAGAAACAGTTTCTTCCTCTTGCTCGGATCGCTGTTCATCGGCTCGCATGTTCTCGAATTCTTCGGGATTACGCTCCCCGTGGTCCGGGTGGCCGGTGGCCTGGTGGTGGCGGCCTTCGGATGGCGCTTGCTGCACGCGCCCGAGGAGCCCGACGCGGATCGCGCAAAGGTTGATACGGGTCCCGCGATCGATGCATTCTACCCACTGACCATGCCGCTGACGGTCGGCCCCGGATCGATTTCCGTCGCTGTCACGTTAGGCAGCCAGCGCCCGACACCGACCGCGGACCTCACGCAACTGGCCATTCTCGGAGGCGCCGCCGTTGCAGGCCTTGCCGCCATCGCCATCACGATCTTCGTGAGCTACCGCTTCGCCGACCGTATCATCGGGTTTCTCGGTACCCGCGGCACAGACGTTTTGATGCGGCTTTCAGCCTTCATCCTGTTTTGCATCGGCATTCAGATCATCTGGAACGGGTGCAGCGCGCTGATCGGCAAGGCGATTTGACCCTGCGCCTCATGTGACCTCCCGTGCGCCTCTCATGAATTTGTGCGACGCAACAATCAAAATCACCCGCTCAAAAGGCGAATTTGATGAGGGATTTCAGTTAAGCATGAGGCCCCTCCCTCCGATCCGCGCATTGAATATGACAGCAATTTTCGCTAGGTCTTAAACGATGCAGGCCCTCGGATGGCCGCCACGCCAGGGTCTGTCATTGATGCCTCGCCTTATTCACGGTTCAAAAACCGCTTCGACAATCGCGGCGATGGTCAGTGCATTAGCGCTCGGCCTGTCTGCTCTCGCGGTGTCCCCCGTCGCATCTCATGCCGAACAGGCAACGACCGGCACCAGCGTGCCCGTCTCCGACGATCTCAACAGCGTCTTCAAGACGCAGCCCTGCGTGCAGTCCAAAGCACTCGCGCAACTCGACGCACCGATCACCCGTCTGGCGAAAAAGCTGGATGCCCACGAGCCCGTGACCATTGTCGCTGTTGGCTCATCGTCCACGGGCGGCGCAGGCGCTAGCTCACCCGCGTATTCCTATCCCAGCCGCCTCGAGCGCGAACTGCGCCAGAGATTTCCCGAGACACCGATCACCGTGATTAATCGCGGCATTAACGGCGAAGAAGCCGCCGCGATGATGGCGCGGATGGACGCTGTTCTCGAACCCAGGCCGGATCTGGTGATCTGGCAACTCGGCACCAATACGGTGCTTCGCGACGGCAACATTCCCGCGACAGCCGGTGTGATGCAGGCCGGAATTGCGCGCATCAGAAAAACCGGCGCGGATGTGCTGCTGATCGATCCGCAATTCGCGCCGCGCGTCAACGCCAAGCCCGGCGCGAGCGAGATGGTCGGGCTGATTGCCTATGTCGCCAAGCAGACCCACGTTCCCTTGTTCAGGCGCTTCGTGGCGATGCGGCACTGGCATGAGGATCAGGCCATTGCGTTCGACCGGTTCATCACCGCGGACGGGCTGCATCTGAACGATTGGGGCTATTCCTGCCTCGCCCGCCTGCTTGCCGAGAATATCACGGCCACGGTTGCACGATCACGCGCCGTCGCTGGCGTGAAGCCGTTTCAGTAACGGCTGGCCGTCACCGCATAATTTTTCAAATGTGATAGTATCCGGTTTCCGGATGACGCATATCGCATGCAGCAACTGACCCCTGAGAGAAAACCTTTGGGGGGTGCATGAGAACCGCATGACCCATTCGCATCACCCTGCACACGACCATGCTGATCGTCAGCATCAGGGACATGACCACGAACATGGTCACGGACATGCCGGGCACGCTCAAGCGCCTGCGAATTTCGGCTCTGCCTTTGCGGCCGGAATTGCGCTCAACACGATCTTCATCATCGTCGAAGCCATCTATGGCTACGCCAGCAACTCGACGGCGCTGATCGCCGACGCCGGACATAACCTGTCCGACGTGCTGGGGCTGATCGTCGCGTGGATCGCGGTCATTCTGTCGAAGCGGCCGCCGTCCGTGCGTTACACCTATGGCCTGCGCGGCTCGTCGATCCTCGCGGCGCTGTTCAACGCGGTCTTCCTGCTGATCGCCGTCGGCGCGATCGGCTGGCAAGCGGTGCTGCGATTGTTCAATCCCGAACCCGTGGCCGAGATGACCGTGATGATCGTCGCGGCCATCGGGATCGGCATCAATGGATTCACCGCATTGCTGTTCGCGTCCGGCCGCAAGAGCGATATCAATATAAGAGGCGCCTACCTGCACATGGCCGCGGACGCCGCCGTATCGGCCGGCGTGGTTGTCGCCGCGCTGGTCATCATGTTCTCGGGCTGGGTGTGGCTGGATGCGGTCACGAGCCTTGCGATCGTTGCGATCATCGTATGGGGCACATGGGGCCTTCTGCGCGACAGCACCGCGATGTCGCTCGGCGCGGTCCCCTCGGGCATCGATCCTGTCGCGGTTCGTCAATACCTCGAACAGCGCCCGGGCGTAACCCAAGTTTGCGACCTGCACATCTGGCCGATGAGCACGACCGAGTCCGCATTGACCTGTCATCTGGTGATGCCCTCAGGACATCCGGGCGACGCCTTTCTGGTTCAGGCCACGATTCATCTGAACGACACCTTCGGTATCCAGCACACCACGATCCAGATCGTGACCAGCCCGGTCACGGCATGCACCCTCGCCCCGCAAGGCGCGGTCTAACCGGCCTTGAAAAGGCCCGACAGGGAATCTACTGATACGGCATGACCAACGGTGCCGACATCAACGCAGGGCTTCGTGCCGGACGCAGCGGACAGCGCCGCCGTCTGTCGCTTGTCGTCGCGCTCGTCTTCGGCCTGCTGGCGTCGCTGATTCATTGCGGAAGCTGTGATCCGGCCATTGCCGGCTCGAACACCACGGTCGTTGCAATGGATTTCGATGGAACAGCGCCGCCGGACACTCCCGACCACAAGATGCCTGGCCATTGCGGCCATTGCCTGAACCACGTCACGGGACAACCTGCCTTTGTCGTGTCTCTTCCTGCCGACATGAGCCATCAAGCGCCGCCGGCCGGATGCGAGCAAACGCTGGCCTCTCTGGCCGGCCTGCCCCTTTTCAAACCACCCCGCGCCTGAACACCAACGCGGCCGCCAAGGCCCGTTCGGCTGATCGCAGCCTCCTGACTGCGCAAAGGCCTGTTCACATCATTTCGCAGACATGGCGATGGCACGACCTCGATCGTGCGCGGGAACATAACGATGACCAGACTCCAATTGCTCGTTGCGGCAACCGCGGCATGCGTGAACGCGGCGCTTTGCTTCGAGCCAGCCTATGCACACGAAGGACCGGCTGTTCAGGGACAGCCGGCACAGCATGACGAAACCGGCATAAAGCTGAGCGAGCGGCAAGTCGCGGCGGGAAACTTCGCGGTCCAGGAAGCGCGAGGCGGACTCCTGGGCAAGCGTATTATCGTGCCGGGCGTGATCGTGCCGAGCGGCGACCGCATTGCCAAGGTCTCGGTCCGATTGCTTGGCACCGTCGCCGAAGTCCGCAAGCGGCTGGGCGACACCGTGCGCGAGGGTGACGTTCTCGCCATCATCGAAAGCCGCGAGGTGGCCGACGCCAAGAGCCAGTACCTCGCGGCGCGTGTCGCCTTCGATCTTCAGGACACCCTGTTCACCCGGTCAAAGAGCCTGTTCGAGTCCAAGGTGAGCAGCGAAAACGACTTCCTGCGCGCAAAGACCGCGTTCGAGGACATCCGGATCAAGTTCGACGTTGCCCGTCAGAAGCTCTTTGCGCTGGGTCTGACCGCCGACCAGATCGCAGCGCTGCCTCAGCAGCCTGTCGAGAGCCTCAGGTTGCAGGAACTGCGCGCGCCGATGAGCGGCCGGATCGCCGAGCGCCGTGTCGATCTCGGATCGCTGGTGGGCCGCGAGGGCCAGGAAAGCGAGCTGTTCGTGATTGTGGATTCAAGCGTGGTGTGGGCCGACCTCGCGCTGGCAGCCGCCGATCTTGCGGCGGTCAGCGAGGGCCAGAAAATCACGATCAGCTTCGGTTCTCAGGGCGATCTCCTGCCCGCGACTATCATGTTCGTGAGCCCGCTGCTCGACAGGGACACTCGCCTGGCGCGCGTCGTGGCGTCGGTCGACAATCCCGCGCACATCCTGCGGCCGGGAATGTTTGTGACCGCCGAAATTCCGTTCCAGCAGGTGAAGGCTGACGTGCTGGTGCCGAAAACCGCCGTGCAGAGCGTCAACGGTCAGAGCGCCGTGTTTGTCCGCACGCCGAATGGATTCGAGCCGCGCAAGATCGTTACGGGACGCGAGGACAGCCGCTGGTTCGAGGTGACGTCGGGCCTCACCGCCGGCGATTCCATCGCAACCGCCAACACCTTCGTCCTGAAGGCCGATCTCGGCCGCGGCGAAGCCTCACCCGCGCAATAGGCGAGCCAACATGATCAGTCGCATTCTCGACCTGTCCATTCGGCATCGCTGGATCGTCGTCCTGTTCAGTATCGGTCTTGTTGCGCTGGGCATATGGTCGCTCTTGCACTTGCCGGTCGATGCCGTGCCGGACATCACCAACAAGCAGGTGCAGATCAACACGACCGCTCCCGCTCTTTCGCCGGTGGAAATCGAAAAGCAGGTCACATTCCGGATCGAGACCGCGCTGGCAGGCATCGCGGGACTGGAAAGTACCCGCTCGCTCTCGCGCAACGGCTTCTCGCAGGTGACGGCGATTTTCCGCGAAAAGACCGACATCTACTTCGCGCGGCAACAGATCAACGAACGGCTGATCGAACTGCGCGCCAGCCTGCCGCCCGGCGCCGATCCCAGGATGGGGCCGGTTTCAACCGGCCTTGGCGAAATCTACATGTGGACAGTTTCGCTCGCGCCGAAAACCGATGGAGGCGGCGGCAAGGCCGGCTGGCAGAGCGACGGCACGTTTCTGACAGCGGAGGGCGAACGTCTCAGAACCGATATCGAGCGCGGCGCATATCTGCGCACGGTGCAGGACTGGATCATCCGGCCGCAGGTCAGGAGCGTCCCGGGTGTAGCCGGCGTCGATACCATCGGCGGCTACGTCAAGCAGTACCAGGTGAATCCAGATCCTGCGAAGTTGATCTCGCTGGGGCTTTCGTTCGGAGATGTCGTTCGCGCCATCGAAGCCAACAACATCAGCCGGGGCGCCAGCACCATCGATCGTAACGGCGAAGGAATCTCCGTTCGGGCAGGCGGACGTCTGGAGAGCCTTGCCGATATCGGCGACGTGACAATTATCACGCGCGGCGCGATCCCGGTGCGGATTCGCGACGTTGCTGAAGCGGCAATCGGCGGTGAAATCCGAACCGGCAGCGCCAGCCGCGACGGGCGCGAAGCGGTGATCGGAACAGCGCTGATGCTGATCGGCAGCAACAGCCGCACCGTCGCCGCCGCGGTCGACGCGAAGATGCAGGATATCCGCCGCAGCCTTCCGGCCGGTGTCACAGTCGAGGCCGTTCTTGACCGCACCCAACTGGTCGATGCGACCATCACCACGGTCGCCAGCAATCTCGGTGAAGGCGCCCTGCTCGTCATCGCCGTATTGTTTCTGCTGCTCGGCAACTTCCGCGCCGCGCTGATTACCGCGCTGGTCATTCCGCTCGCCATGCTGATGACGGCCACAGGAATGCTGCAAGGCCAAATCAGCGCCAACCTGATGAGTCTCGGCGCGCTCGACTTCGGCCTGATTGTCGATGGCGCGGTTATCATCACGGAAAACACGCTGCGGCACCTGGCCGAAAAGCAAACCGAAGCTGGCCGGATGCTGTCGGTGTCCGAGCGTCTTGCCACGGTGAAAGCCGCGGCTGAGGAGATGATCACGCCCACTGTCTACGGTCAGGCGATCATCATCCTGGTTTACATTCCGCTGCTCACCTTCAGCGGCGTTGAGGGAAAAATGTTCGAGCCGATGGCCTTAACGGTTATCCTTGCACTTGTCTCCGCCTTCGTCTTGTCCCTGACTTTCGTCCCTGCGCTGATCGCAATCGCGGTCACGGGGCGGGTGAAAGAAGGCGACAACCTTGCGGTGCGCCGGCTCAAGTCCTCATACGCGCCTCTCCTGAAGCACACCATCAACCAGCCCCTCGCCGCCATCGCGACCGGCGTTGTTCTGTTTCTGGGCGCGCTGCTGCTGTTTTTCCGCCTCGGTCAGGAATTCATCCCGACGCTCGATGAAAAGAACCTTGCCCTGAACGCGCTGCGCATCCCCAGCACCAGCCTCGCGCAATCGCAGACGATGCAGTTCGATATCGAGAAGGCCATCAGCCGGTTTCCGCAGGTGGCCTACGTCTTTTCCAAAACCGGAACGGCCGAGATCGCCTCCGATCCGATGCCGCCCAGCATGTCTGATGCTTTCATCATCTTCATGCCGCAGGACCGATGGCCCGATCCAGCGCTGAGCAAGGCCGAGCTGCTCGATCAGATCGCGGATGCCGTGCGCGAACTGCCCGGCAACACCTATGAATTCACCCAGCCGATCCAGATGCGGTTCAACGAGTTGCTGGCGGGTGTGCGCGGCGATCTGGCGATCAAGGTCTTTGGCGATGAGTTCGAGCCGCTGCTGCGCAGCGCGGGACAGATCGCAGGCATCCTGCAAAAGACAAAGGGCGCGACCGATATCAAGATCGAGCAGGCTGGCGGCCTGTCCGTGCTGGATATCAGCGTGAACAAGGCGGAGATCGCCCGGCGAGGTCTCAGCCTCGCCGCCGTTCAGGATGTGATCGGCACGGCCATCGGCGGGCGAAGCGCCGGAGCTGTGTTTGAAGGCGACCGGAGTTTCGAGATTGTAGTCCGCCTCCCGGAAAGCATTCGCGGCGATCTCGATACACTCAAGAACCTGCCGGTATCGCTTCCATTAGCTGGTGCGACTCCGCTGACCGTTCCACTCGGCCAACTGGCGGCATTCAAGATCAGCGAAGGCCCCAACCAGATCAGCCGCGAAAACGGCAAGCGGCGGGTCGTCATCACCGCCAATGTGCGGGACCGCGATATTGCCGCTGTCGTGAACGACGCCCGGGCACAGATCGAAGCTCAGGTAACCTTGCCGCCCGGATACTGGCTGTCCTGGGGCGGCCAGTTCGAGAACCTCGCGGCCGCGCGCCAGAGACTCTCGTTCGTCGTGCCGGGGTGCTTCGTACTCATCTTCCTGCTGCTGGCGGGCGCGCTCGGCACCGCGCTGGACGCGCTCATCGTCTTCAGCGCCGTTCCTCTTGCCCTGACGGGCGGCGTGATTGCGCTTTGGCTGCGTGGAATACCGTTCTCGGTCTCAGCCGCGGTCGGCTTCATTGCCCTGTCAGGCGTCGCCGTCCTCAACGGGCTGGTGATGCTGACTCACATCAAGCAATTGATGGCCAGGGGGCAGGATAAGGCGGAAGCGATTTTCGAGGGTGCCCTCACCCGGCTGCGGCCTGTCGCCATGACCGCGCTGGTCGCGTCACTTGGTTTTGTACCGATGGCGCTGGCGACCGGAACCGGCGCGGAAGTCCAAAGGCCGATAGCAACCGTCGTGATCGGCGGTCTCATCAGCGCGACGCTGCTGACGCTGTTTGTTCTGCCGGCACTTTATGTGTTGTTTGGACGCAGGCCAGTGAGCGTTGCACCAGAGACAACATCAGTGCCGGCGCAAACCGGCGTCGAACCATCGCGCGGCTGACATCGCAATGGTTCAGGCGGCGCCGAGATACGCGGCTTTCACCTTCGGGTCCGAGAGCAGCGTCGCGCCGTCGCCTTCCAGCGCGACCTTGCCGGTCTCCAGCACATAGCCGCGGTCGGATATCTCAAGCGCGGCGCTGGCGTTCTGCTCAACGAGCAGAACGGTCACGCCCTCTTTCCGGAGCGATACGATCGCGGCGAGGATCTGATCCACAAGCGTCGGCGACAGTCCCAGCGAGGGCTCGTCCAGCAGCAGCAGCTTCGGCTTGCCCATCAAGGCGCGGCCGATCGCCAGCATCTGTTGCTGACCGCCAGACAGTCCTCCGGCGAGCTGACGGCGCTTTTCCGCGAGAACCGGAAACATCCCGAACACGCGGTCGCGGTCATTCTCGATCGCGTTGTCCCGGCGCATGTAAGCGCCAAGGCGAAGATTGTCCTCGACGCTCAACGGCCCGAAGATCTGGCGGCCTTCGGGCGACTGCGTCATGCCGCGCTGAACCCTCCGGTGCGGCTTGAGGCGGTCGATGCGTTCGCCCAAAAAGCGGATCTCGCCGGCCGTGACAGGCTGAACGCCGGACAATGCCCGGAGCAGCGTGGTTTTCCCCGCACCGTTCGAGCCGATCAGTGCGACGACCTCGCCTGCCCGCACGGCAAGGTTCACGCCGTGCAGCACCTCGATCCGGCCATAAGCACTACGGAGGTTGGCAACTTCAAGCACGGGCTGCCTCCCTCGCTCCATGTTTGCCGAGATAGGCTTCAAGGACGGCTGGATTGTCGCGCACCTCGCGCGGCTTCCCCTCTGCGATCGGCCTGCCACGATTCAGCACCAGAATGTGGTCGGAAATTTTCATCACCAGCTTCATGTCGTGTTCGACAAGAACGACCGCTATGCCCTTGGCGGCAATCCGGCGAATGAGCCCATCGATCTCTTCAGTCTCGACCGCGTTGCAGCCTGCTGCCGGTTCATCAAGCAGCAGGACGCGCGGCTCGGCCGCCAGCGCGCGGGCGATCTCAAGGCGTTTGCACGCGCCGTAAGACAACGATCCCGCCGCAATATCCGCGCTGGTCCTTAGCCCAACCTCGTCGAGCAAGCCCAGCGCGGCATCCCGCGTCTCCGCGTTTTGCCGCGTGACCGACGGCAACCGGAACAAATCCGCGAGCAGATTGCATCGCTCCCGGAGATGTCTGCCGACCATGACATTCTCGGCCGCCGTCATACGCTGGAATATCTGGAGGTTCTGGAAGGTTCGCGACATGCCGCGCGCGGCAAGCTTGTCGGGCGTCAAACCCGTGACGTCCTCACCCGACAGTTCGACCTGTCCCTGGTCGCGTTCGTAGACGCCGGAAACGATATTGAACAGCGTGGTCTTGCCCGCGCCATTCGGTCCGATGATCGACAGGATCTGTCCCGGACTGACAGCGAAGCTGACACCGTCGATGGCTTTGACGCCGCCGAACGAGATTCCGATATCCTTGGCCGCGAGGATCGTCATGCCTGCGTCCTCTTCGCCAGCATACGGGACAGCGTCGGTACAATACCGTCGCGCATGAAAATCATCGAGACAATGATAATGAAGCCAAGCAGCAGGTGTTCGTATTCCTGAAACACGGTGAGGACCTGCGGCAAGGTGATAAGCACGGCGGCGCCGACAATGCTGCCGACCACCGAGCCAAGCCCGCCCAACACCACCATGGTCACCATCTCCACGGAATGGAGGAACCCGGCCTGATCGGGATTGATGAAGCCGTTCATGAGCGCAAGGACGGAACCCGCGACCGACGAGTAAGCGGCCGCGATCACAAACGCCTGCAACTTGAAACGGGCGACATTGATGCCGGCCACGCGTGCGGCGACCTCGCTGTCATGCAACGCACGGAAGGCGCGTCCTGTCGGCGTGTCGTTCAGGTTGAGAGCAATCCACGTTCCCAGAATCAGTAGCCCGCCCGAGACCCAGTACCAGGTGTCCGAGCCGCTGACCCGCCATCCGAACAGCACCAGCTTCGCCACCGGCATGCCGTCCGGGCCGCCGGTCCAGCGGCTCTCCGTGGTGATGACAAGCGCCACAAGCACCCCAAGGCCAAGCGTTGCGATGGCGAGGTAATGGCCTTTCAGTTTCAGAATGGGGCGGCCGACGAAATAGGCCAGCACCGATGAGATGGCGCAGCCGAGCAGCAGCGCTGCCCATGGCGGAACTCCGAAATGCGCAGGGCCGATGGCGACGGCATAGGCGCCGATTCCGAAAAATCCGGCATGGCCGAGGCTGACCTGCCCGGCCGATCCCATCAGGACATTAAGGCCGATCGCAGCGAGCGCGGACACCCACACCAGCGACGCCACGCGAAAATAGTAGCTCGACGGAAATATCAGCGGCAACACCGCGACAATGACCGCGAGCGCGATCAGAACCAGATAGCGATGGCCAGCCTTCTGCAACACCGCTCAGACCCTTTCCACGGTCCGCCGGCCGAACAGGCCTTGCGGCATGGCGAACAGCACAAGGAGAATGACGATGAAGGCGAAAGCATCCTTGTAAGTCGAACTGATGTAGCCGACTCCAAAAGCTTCCAGCAGACCGAGCAACAGGCCGCCCGCGACCGCACCGAGCGGATTGCCCATGCCGCCCAGCATCGCCGCCGCGAATCCTTTCAGCGCGAGCATTGTACCGACATCGTAGCTCGTGAGCGTGATCGGCGTGATGAGAATGCCGGCGACTGCTCCGATCGCCGCCGATCCTCCGAACGCCAGCGCCATCACGGTCATAGTGTTGATGCCGACAAGCCGCGCAGCCAGCCGGTTCGCGGCAGTCGCGAGTACTGCCTTGCCGAGCACGGTCCGCTCCAGAAACACATAAAGCAGAATCACGATCACAGCCGTGCCGCCGAGCACCCAGAAACTTTGCGGCTGGATAGTCGCCCCGAGCAGATTGATCGGCGTGTCGCCGGAGATGCTGGGAAGTTTGTGAAACTGCTTGTCGAACAGGATTTGCGCCGCGCCGCGCAGTAGGATCGACGCGCCGATGGTAATGATAATCAGCGTGACCGGCGATGCATCGCGCGCGGGTTCAATGGCAAGCCAGTAGAGCAAGAGCCCCACGACAACAGCCACGCACACCGCGAGAACGGCGGCAAGCGGAAGCGGAACCCCGGCGGCAGCGGCGAACACCGTCACCATCCCGCCCAGCATCACGAACTCACCCTGGGCGAAATTGACGACATCGGAAGCGTTGTAGACCAGCGTGAAGCCGAGAGCGACGAGTGCATAGACCGCGCCCACGGTCAGTCCGGAAATAAGAAACTGGACAAACTCCGGCATACCGGCTCCACGAGCAATAATGGCAGCCGATGGCTGCCGTTTCCGGCGAAACGAATGATTCAGACAAGATGCTGCGCTCCCGAACGGATCGAACCGACCTGTCCGGGAGCGTCTTGAATGGCCCGCTTACGCGCCGGGCTTGATCAGGGACCAGTCGCCGCCCTTGATTTCCAGCATCCGGAAGGCTGAGAGATCGAGGCCGAGATGATCCGTCGGCGTCATGTTCACAATGCCGCCGGTGCCGACAAAGCCCTTGGTCTTTTCGATTTCATCGCGAATTTTCTTCGGATCGTTTGATCCCGCGCGCTTCATGGCTTCGACGAGAATGGACAGGCCGTCATAGGCATGGCCGCCGAAAGTCGAGACCGGGCTCTTCGCGGTGTCTTCGTAAGTCTTCTTGTAATCGACAACGACCTTCTTCTGCGGATCGTTATCCGGCAGCTTGTCGCCGACCAGCAGCGCGGCCGCCGGCAAGCGAATGCCTTCAGCCGCGGCACCTGCGAGTTCGATGAAACTCTTGGAAGCGACGCCATGGCTCTGATAGAGCGGCGTCGCGGTCATCCCCAGTTGCGCATAGTTACGGGTCACGATCGCGGGGCCCTGCCCGAAACCGGGATTGACGATGGCCTGAACGCCGGCGGTGTTCTTGATCTTGGTGAGCTGGCCGGTCATGTCGCTGTCGCGCGGACCGTAGCTTTCCTCGGTGACGATCTTGATGCCGTAGTTCGGCGCCACCTTGGTGCATTGGGCCTTCATCGATGCGCCGAAACCATCGGTGCCGGAGATCATCGCGATATTGGTGAGCTTGCGCTGCTTCAGGTTCTCGAAGATCTTCTCGCACGCCATCTTGTCAGTGTGCGGCGTCTTGAAGACGTACTTGCGGACAGGCTCGATGATTTCGACCGCACCACCAAATGAGATGAACGGAACCTGGGCTTCCTCGAACACGGGAATCATCGCCATGGTCGTTCCGGTTGTCGAACCACCCGCCATCGCGACGACCTTGTCGTCCTCGATCAGGCGGGTTGCGAATGTGCGCGCCTTGTTGGCATCGCCGCCGTCATCATAGATGATGAGTTCGACCTTCTTGCCGTTGATGCCGCCGGCCGCGTTGATCTTGTCGACATACATCCGCAGCGTCTTGTCCTCAGGCTCACCGAGAAACGACGCCGGGCCGGTGACCGACAGGACGGAACCGATCTTCACGGTCTGCTGCGCTTGCGCCGAACCGCTGAACGCCAAACCGGCAACGCCGGCCGCCAACAGAAATCCCAATGCTGATGCTGGTTTCACAGTTCCCTCCCTGGTGATGGGCGCTCGATTTTTTGAGAGCTTGCCCGGCATGTTTCCAACCACAGAGCGGCAATGGTTTCAAGTGCAACTATTGCCGCTTCTTGCCATCAATATAATTGACCGAACGGTTGGTCAATAGTAATCTGCCTTCCAATGGCTGACCAAGAAGCCGACGGGAGGACTGTGTGGACAAAGATCTGGTCTTGACCGAGATCCGTGACGGATACCGCGTCATCACGCTTAACAGGCCCGACAGCCTCAACTCGTTCAACCAAAGTGTACACATCGCGCTGAACGCGGCGTTGAACGATGCGGAGGCCGATACGAAATGCCGCGCGTTGATCCTCACCGGTGCGGGACGCGGATTTTGCGCGGGGCAAGACCTGTCCGAAGTTGCCTTCGTGCCCGGACAAAAACCGGATCTCACCGTTACTCTTGAACAGAACTACAATCCCCTCATCCGCAGATTGCGAAAATTGCCGCTGCCGATCGTCTGCGCGGTCAACGGCGTCGCCGCGGGAGGCGGAGCCAACATTGCTTTTGCTTGCGACATCGTTCTGGCGGCGCGTTCCGCAAAATTCATTCAGGCGTTCTCAAAAATCGCGCTGGTGCCGGATTGCGGCGGCACGTGGTTCCTGCCGCGCCTCGCAGGCAATGCGCGCGCGCGGGCGCTGGCAATGCTGGCCGAGCCGGTCTCCGCCGAACAGGCTGAAGCCTGGGGCATGATCTGGAAGACCGTTGACGATGCCAACCTCATGGCAGAGGCACACCGCCTCGCAACCCACCTCGCCAGACAGCCGACCGGCGCCCTCGCCCTGACCAAACAGGCGCTCGACGCATCGGAAACCAACACACTCGCTGAGCAGCTCGACCTTGAGCGTGACCTCCAGGGTCAGGCCGGACGCGGATCGGATTTCGCGGAGGGCGTGACCGCGTTCCTGGAGAAGCGTGCGCCAAATTTCACGGGGAGCCTGTGATGGACGCAAGCGTTCCCGGCGACAAGAATGCGCTTGCGCTGGCCGAAGCCTGCGCAAAGGAAATGTGGCTCGACGATCGCGCGAGCAAGGGACTCGGCATGAGTCTCCAGCGGATTGCGCCCGGTGAGGCTGTTCTCTCCATGACGGTCCGCAAGGACATGACCAACGGTCACGGTATCTGCCACGGCGGTTTCATCTTTACGCTGGCGGACTCGACATTCGCCTTCGCCTGCAACACCTACGACCAGCGCACCGTCGCGCAGCAATGCGCGGTGACGTTCCTCCAGCCGGTGCGTGAGGGCGAGACGCTGACAGCGCACGCGATTGAGCGCACCCGCGCTGGCCGCGGTGGCATCTATGACGTGACCGTTCGCGACAGCAAAAACGTCATCGTTGCGGAATTTCGCGGACATTCGCGGACCATTTCAGGCCACCTGCTCGCGCCGGAAGGCGATCAGCAAGAAACCAAATAGGACTGGGAGAGACCATTGCTTCAGATTCCGCTACGCAAGCTCGATCGGCTGACCCCCGAACGGACAGAGCTTGATCCTCATGAGGTGGCGTCCCGCGACGAGATCCGCGCGCTTCAGCGCGAGCGCCTCGCATGGTCGTTGCGCCATGCCTACGAGAACGTACCGCATTATCGCGCCAAGTTCGACGCCGCGGGCGTGCGCCCGGATTCGTTCCAGAACCTTGAGGATCTCGCGAAGTTTCCGTTCACGATCAAGACGGACCTGCGCGACAACTACCCCTTCGGCATGTTCGCCGTTCCTGAATCCAGGGTCGCGCGCATCCACGCTTCATCCGGCACGACCGGCAAGCCGACCGTCGTCGGATACACCAAGCGCGACATCGAGACCTGGAGCGACGTCGTCGCGCGCTCGATCCGCGCGGCGGGGGGCCGCGCCGGAATGAAGGTCCACATCGCGTATGGATATGGACTGTTCACCGGAGGCCTCGGTGCGCATTACGGCGCGGAGCGCCTCGGCTGCACCGTCATTCCGATTTCGGGCGGCATGACCGAGCGTCAGGTTCAGCTCATCAACGACTTCAAGCCCGAAGTCATCATGGTGACGCCCTCCTACATGCTGGCGATCCTCGATGAGTTCAGGAAACAAGGTCTTGACCCGCGCAAGTCATCGCTGCGCATCGGCATCTTCGGCGCGGAGCCATGGACCAATGCGATGCGCGAGGAAATCGAGGAGGCGTTCGATCTTCACGCCGTCGACATCTATGGGCTGTCCGAGGTGATGGGCCCCGGCGTCGCCAGCGAATGCGTGGAAACGAAGGATGGCCTCCACATCTGGGAAGATCATTTCTATCCCGAAGTCATCAATCCGGTGACCGGCGAAGTGCTGCCGGATGGCGAGAAAGGCGAACTTGTCTTCACCTCGCTGACCAAGGAAGCCATGCCTGTGATCCGTTACCGGACGCGCGACCTGACGCGGCTGTTGCCGGGAACGGCCCGCTCGCTGCGGCGCATGGAGAAAGTCACCGGCCGCTCCGACGACATGATGATCGTGCGCGGCGTCAACGTGTTCCCCACCCAGATCGAGGAAAAGCTGCTCACGATCCCCGCCCTCTCCGTCCACTATCAGATCATTCTCACGCGCGAAGGCCGCATGGACGAGATGGAGATCCAGGTCGAAGCCCGCCCCGAAGCCAACGACAGCATCGTCCGAAAAGAGGATGCCCGCCGATTGGAGCAGGTGATAAAGGACACGATTGGCATCACGGCGAAGGTTCGGGTCCTCGATCCCGGAGCCATCGAGCGCTCCGTCGGCAAGGCCAAACGCATCATCGATCGCAGACCCAAAGCATGATCCGGAAAGATGGATACCGGCTTTCCGAAGATCATGCTCGCCTAGGAACCAGGGAATAGAGCGTCTCATGGCACGCAGCCGCGCCAACGATTACGACGACAAACGACAGGCGATCCTCGATCGCTCCGCGGAGCTTTTCTCGGCGCACGGTTACGACCGTGCCTCGATGAGCAAGATCGCGGAGGCCTGCGGCGTGTCCAAGGCCAATCTCTATCACTACTACAAGGACAAGGAAGGGCTGCTGTTCGACGTCATCCGCTTCCATCTCGAGGAACTCCGCGAAGTCGTCGAAACCGCGGATAATTCCGGCGCTGCGCCGGAGGCGAGGTTGCGCGGCCTGGTTGCCGCGCTGCTGGAGGCCTACCGGGACGCCGATTCACAGCATAACGTGCAGATCAGCAGCATGCGGTTTCTGCCCGCGGAGCGCCAGGCCAAACTCAAGGGCATGGAGCGCGACCTGGTTCGAATCTTTTCGGCGGCGGTGGCCGGCGTCGCACCGCACCTCAAGGGCACGAAGATGCTCACGCCCGTCACGATGTCGCTGTTCGGCATGGTGAACTGGCACTACCTCTGGTTCAAAAGCACGGGCTCGGTCAGCCGCGACGAATATGCGGAGATTGTCACGAGGCTGATTTCCGACGGAGCGCGGAGCCTGCTCAAGCCCTCCCCCAAGACATCGAAGCGCACTGCCGCCGCCGAATGAATATTCATCGGTGCCCGATAGCACCCAACCTCGAAGTGATCGCATGAAACTCGAAAGCTATATCAACGGACAATGGGCCGCACCGGGCCGCGATCTCATCGAGGTGCGCAGCGCCGTCAGCGGCGATGTCGTTGCCGAGGCAACCAGCGGCGGACTGGATATGCACGGCATTCTTGGCTACGCGCGCAATACCGGCGGCAAGAATCTCAGGCGGCTGACCTTCCATCAGCGTGCCGACATGCTGAAGAAACTCGCGCAGTACCTCACCGAGCGCAAGGACCAGTTCTACAAGCTGTCGTTCCAGACCGGAGCCACGCGCACGGACAACCTCATCGATGTCGACGGCGGCATCGGCACGCTGTTTGTCTACGCCGGCAAGGGCCGCCGCGAACTTCCGAACTCGACCTTCCTGCTGGATGGCGCTGTCGAGCCGATGGGCAAGGCAGGAACATTTGCCGGGCAGCATATCATCACGTCGCTGCACGGCGTCGCCGTTCACATCAACGCCTTCAACTTCCCTTGCTGGGGCATGCTCGAAAAGCTGGCGCCTGCGCTGCTTGCGGGCGTCCCCGTCGTCTCGAAGCCGGCAACGGTCACGTCCTATGTGGCGCACGCGCTCGCGCGCATGATCGTGGAATCCGGCATTCTTCCTGACGGCGCATTTCAGTTCATTGTCGGCGGCACCGGCGACCTGTTCGATCATCTCACCTGTCAGGACGTGGTGTCGTTCACCGGCTCGGCCGAGACGTCGGAAAAGCTGCAACGTCATCCGGTGATCGCCAGGGAAGCCGTGCGCTTCGTCGCCGAGCGGGACTCGCTCAACGCGGCCATTCTCGCACCCGATGCGAAGCCCGGCACGCCGGAATTCGATCTGTTCGTCAAGGAAGTCGCCAAGGAGATGACCGTCAAGGCGGGACAGAAATGCACAGCGATCCGCCGCGCACTTGCGCCGGCCGAAAGCGTGGAAGCTGTGATCGAGGCCCTGCGGGAACGGCTGGCAAAGATTGCGATCGGCAATCCCGAACTGGAGACGGTGCGCATGGGGCCGGTGGTCGGTCTCGACCAGCGCCGCGACGTGCTCGCCCACGTCAAGGCATTGCGCACCGAAGCGCAACTCGTCGCCGGCGATCCCGACAATTTCGACATTCAGGGAGCGGACGTCACGCGCGGCGCATTCCTTCCGCCGCTGCTGCTGCATTGCGCCGATCCTGTTCGCGCGACGAAGGTCCATTCGATCGAGGCGTTCGGCCCGGTCAGCACCGTGATGGGTTATAGCGATCTTGAGGAGGCCGTTGCACTCACCAACCGCGGCGGCGGAAGTCTTGTGGCTTCGGTTTACACCCACGATCCGAAGGTGGCCTCCGATCTTGTGTTCGGCGTCAGCAGCTTCCACGGGCGTCTGGTGATGATCGACCGTGACTGCGCCAAAGAGCAAACCGGTCACGGCTCACCGATGCCGCAGATGGTTCACGGCGGTCCCGGCCGCGCCGGCGGCGGCGAGGAGCTCGGCGGCGTGCGCAGCGTCCATCATTACATGCAGCGCACCGCGCTCCAGGGCTCGCCTCGCATGTTGACCGGCGTGACCGGCAGCTGGACCAGGAATGCACCCGTCATCGAGAAGGACCGGCATCCGTTCCGCTTCCACTTCGAGGATCTGGATGTCGGGCAAACCTTCTACTCGAAGGAGCGCACCATCACGCTGGAGGATATCGAGCATTTCGCGCATTTCACCGGCGATACGTTCTATGCCCACATGGACGAGGAAGCGACCAAGGGTCATCCGTTCTTCCCAGGCCGCGTCGCGCACGGCTATCTGCTGCTGTCGTTCGCCGCGGGATTGTTCGTCGATCCCGATCCGGGCCCGGTGCTGGCCAACTACGGCCTCGATTCACTGCGCTTCATCAAACCGATACAGCCCGGCGAGACGATCAAGGTGCGGCTTACCGCGAAAGAGAAATCGCCGCGCAACAAGCAGTACGGCGAGGTGCGCTGGGATGTCGAAATTCTGACCGACAAGGACGAGTCCGCGGCGACTTATGAATTGCTGACGATGAATGCTGTGCGGCCCCAGACCTAAATCATGAAAACAACGAAAAGGAGAAACCAATGATCCTCGTCACAGTGATGTATCCGGCCGGCGAAGCATTCGACACCGACTACTATCTCAAGACCCACATGCCGCTTCTGAAAGACCGCTGGGGTCCACTCGGGCTCAAGAGCGCGCAGGCCATCAAGGGCGTGGCGAAGCCGGACGGCAGCGCGCCCGACTACCAGATGACCGCGCTGCTGACCTTCGGGTCGATGGACGACTTCAAGTCCGCCGGAAAGGCTCACGGCAAGGAAATCTTCTCCGACATTCCTAATTTCACCAAGGCGCAGGCCGTGGTGCAGATCAACGACGTCGTGTTTTAAGCCCCGAGCCGGTCAGGTGTCGTCAACGGTTCACACCGGCACAGACAATCAGAGCATCCCTCGCCCGGTTTCGAGCGAGGATGCTGCGATTGCGCGCGGCTTTTCGCTGAAGGACCTTCCAGATTCGTTTTACGACGATCCCTACCCGACCTATCGCGCACTTCAATCCGCCGACCCGATCCATCGGATGCCGGACGGATCGCTGTTCCTGACGCGTCACCGCGATCTCGAAGCGATCTACAAGGATACGGCACGCTTCAGCTCCGACAAGAAGGTCGAGTTCGCGCCGAAGTACGGCGACGGTTCTCTGCTGTTCCAGCATCACACCACGAGCCTCGTGTTCAATGACCCGCCGCTGCATACGCGCGTGCGGCGGCTGATCGCCGCCGCGCTCAATCCCCGCGCCATCGCCGGGATGGAGCCGGGCCTGATCGCCCTTGTCGACCGGCTGCTGGACGATATGCAGGCGCGTGGCCGTGCTGACCTGATCGAGGATTTCGCCTCCGCCATCCCGGTCGAGGTGATCGGCAACCTGCTCGCCATTCCTCACGAGGACCGCGCGCCGCTGCGCGGCTGGTCGCTGGCGATCCTCGGTGCGCTGGAGCCGTTCCTGTCGGAGGACGTGCAGACGCGCGGCGAACGCGCGGTCGGCGAGTTTCTCGGCTACCTGCGCCACCTGATCGCCGACCGGCGCGCACGGCCGGGCGACGCAGAACGCGACGTTCTAACGCGCCTGATCGAAGGCGAAGCGACCGGCGAACGTCTCAGCGAAATCGAGCTTCTACAGAATTGCATCTTCATTCTCAACGCGGGCCATGAGACGACGACCAATCTGATCGGGAACGGTTTGGAGTTGCTGCTGCGCTTCCCGGAGCAACGTCAGCGCCTGATCGATGATCCCGCATTGATCAAGGCGGCGGTCGAGGAATTCCTGCGCTATGAAAGTTCAAACCAGCTCGGTAACCGCCGCGTCACGCAGGACATGGAGATCGACGGCGTCGCAATCCCGGAAGGGGCACTGATTACGCTCTGCATCGGCGCGGCGAACCGCGACCCCGACGTGTTCGCAGAGCCGGAGCGTCTCGATATCGGACGCTCGCCCAATCGTCATCTTGCTTTCGCGTCCGGTGCTCATGCCTGCGTCGGTCTCACCCTTGCCCGCCTTGAAGGCCGGATCGCCATCGGCCGGTTTCTGGCCCGCTTCCCGAAATTCGCAGCGAGTGGTCACACCCATCGGGCGCGGCGCGTGCGCTTTCGCGGATTCACGTCACTTCCGGTGACGCTGACCTGACTCGTTTCCTTACAGGACATCACATGCCATCTTTCGACAAATCCGCCGCCGATGCCTTGCTGACGTCCGTTTTCGCGCAATGGGTGCGGGATCTCGACCTTTCGATTGAAAGCATCGAGGGAGATAGCGCCGTGCTGCGGATGCGTTTCTCAGACAAGCTATGCCGCGACAACGGAGTTATCTGCGGTCAGGCGCTGATGAGTCTCGCCGATACATCGATGGTGTTCGCGATCTGCTCGGCAGCCGGTGAGTATTTCCCGATGACCACGGTGGACCAGACGATCCACTTCATGCGTCCCGCCATGCGCGCGGATGTTCTGGCGGAGGCGCGGGCCGTGCGGATAGGCAAGACCATGGCTTATGGCAGTATTGTCATCCGAACAGACAATGACGAGCGGCCCGTCGCAATGGCGCAAACTGCCTACGCGCTGCTTCGTGAAGGCAAGTAGCTACATCTGGTCGTAATCGACGACGACGCGGCTTGAGACCGGGTGCGCCTGACACGTCAGCACGAATCCGGCTTCAAGTTCCCACGGCTCCAGCGAATAGTTCACGTCCATGCGCGTCTCGCCTTCGACGATTTTGGCTCGGCACGTGCTGCACATGCCGCCCTTGCAGGCATACGGAAGGTCCATGCCGGCGCGCAGCGCGGCGTCGAGAATGACCTCGCCATCGGCAATCGGCACATCCTTGCGCTTGCCGTCCACGATCAGCGACGCTATCGCCTTGGGCGGCGCCTCCGGCGCGACCTGAACCTTCGGCCGCGGCTTGCCGCCGAATTCCGAGACAAAGCGCTCGACGTGGACGCGACCTTTGGGGATACCGAGATCGATGCAGGTCGCCTCGATCTCTTCGCTCATCGCGACCGGGCCGCAAACGAAAACATGATCGACCGCCGCCGCCGGCACCATTGAACGCAGCAAGACCTCGACCTTCTGACGGTCGAGCCGGCCGTACAGGATCGGCAAATCCTGCTCCTCCTGCGACAGCACATGAAACACCGACAGGCGGCCCATGAATCGGTCCTTGAGCTCTTCCAGAGCTTCACGGAACAGAATGCCGTTGGCCGTGCGGTTGCCGTAGAACAGGAAAAAGCGGCTGCCCGGTTCACGCGCGAGAATGCCGCGAACGATGGACATGATCGGCGTGATGCCGGAGCCAGCCGCAAAGCCGACATGAACGCGCGCTTCGCCGGGAGCATGCGCAACACCGAAACGGCCGGTGGGCGTCATCACATCGAGTTCATCACCGGATTTCAGTTCGTCCAGCGCCCAGCTTGAGAACGCGCCGCCATCGACTTTCTTGACCGCGATGCGCAACTCGTGATCGTCGGGGCTTGAGCAGATCGAATACGAGCGCCGCACCTCTTCACCGTCCATCGTGGTGCGCAGCGTCAGGTACTGGCCCGGCGCGAAGGCATAATCGTCCGCCAAGTCGCCCGGAATGGCGAACGTCATCGACACCGCATCGGCGGTCTCGCGGCGCAGATCGTCAATGGCGAGACGGTGAAATTTTGGAACGTGCGACATGGCTGACGGCTCTATTTTCTGGGCGTGATCTGATCCGGAAACCGGTTTCCGCTTTACGGGAACACACCTAATGGCACTTGAAATAGTCGAACGGCTCACGGCACGCCTTGCAGCGCCATAGCGCCTTGCACGACGTCGAGCCGAATTCGGAAAGAACTTCGGTATTCACCGATCCGCACTGCGGACAGGCGACTTCCTGCCCGCCAAACAGCGCGCGGCGTCCACTGCCCGCCTGCGGTGGCGCGATGCCGTACTCTTTCAGTTTCCGGCGGCCCTGCTCGCTCATCCAGTCCGTGGTCCAGGCCGGCGACAGCACCGTGCGCACCCTGGGATTGCGGATACCTTCGCGCTCCAGCGCCAGTTCGATTTCCAGCGCGATCATGTTCATCGCGGGGCAGCCGGAATAGGTCGGTGTGATCGCAACCTCCACCGCGCCGTCGGTCACGGTCACGTCGCGCAGCACGCCGAGATCGGCGATGGTCAGCACCGGAATTTCCGGATCAACCACCTGCGCCGCCGCATTCCAGGCGGTCTGGCGAAGATCCTGCGTACTGGTGCTGCCGGTTACCATGTCGCGTCCGGAAAGGTTCGCTGCATCGATTGCAGTTCGCTGAGCAGATGCCCGAGATGTTCGGTGTGGCTGCCGGAGCGGCCGCCCTTCTGCATCCAGTCGCTCGACGGACGCTTCAGCGTCGCCACGCCCAGAACATTGGAGACGGTCTCCATCCAGACGCCGCGCAGCGTTTCCGGGTCGATCGCAATCCGGGAGGAGATCAACCCCGCATCGCTCTGGTCGGCATGAAACAACTCTCCGGTGAAGGCCCAAAGATCGTCGATCGCGGTTTGCGCGCGCCGATGGCTTTCTTCCGTGCCGTCGCCGAGCCGAATCATCCATTCCGAAGTGTGCCGCAGATGGTAGGCACTTTCCTTCTCGGATTTCGCGGCAATCGCCGCCAGCGTCGCATCCCTGGATTTCATCATCGCGCGCCAATAGGGATCGGCGAACGCGGAATAAAGGAACTGCCGCGCAATGGTGCGGGCGAAGTCGCCGTTCGGCTGCTCGACCAGCAGCACGTTGCGATACTGCCGCACGTCGCGCAGGTATGCGTATTTGTCCTCGTCGTTGCCCGCGCCTTCGACCTTGGCTGCGTATGTATAGAGTTCTCGCGCCTGCCCGATCAGATCGAGGCCCATATTGGCGAGCGCCATGTCCTCTTCCATCATCGGAGCGTGACCGCACCATTCAGACACACGGTGCCCGAGGATCAGCGCATCGTCGGCCCTGCGCAGCGCGTAAAGCACGAGCGGGCTCTCGGTGACTTTGATGGAAGGTCTGGCCATGTTCAATACTCGTTCAATACTCGCGACGTCATTCCGGTATGCGTCTGAAAGGCGCAGGCCCGGAATCCATGTGCGAGCAATGGTTATGGATTCCGGGCACGCTCGTTTCACTCGCGCCCCGGAACGACGAGTGAATGGAAATCACATATGGCCGACTTCTTCCGGCACATCGTAAAATGTCGGATGGCGATAGATTTTGGATATCGCCGGCTCGAACATCATGCCCTTCTCGGACGGATCGGACGCGACGATCGCATTCGATGGCACGACCCAGATCGACAGTCCTTCGCCGCGGCGCGTGTAGATATCGCGGGCAGCCTGTATCGCCAGAGTCGCGTCGGCAGCGTGCAGCGAGCCGACATGCTTGTGCGCAAGGCCGTTACGGCTGCGGATGAAAACTTCCCAAAGCTGCGTGTTCTGAGTGGTCATGACAGTCTCCAGCCGATCTACGCGGCAACCGCGGTGCGGCGCGCCAGTTGTTTCTCCGCATACGCGGCCGCGGCTTCACGCACCCACGCGCCCTCCTCGTGGGCCTTGCGGCGCGCGGCCATGCGATCACGGTTGCACGGGCCGTTGCCCGCAAGCACCTGCTTGAATTCGTCCCAGTCGATCGCACCGTATTCCCAGTGCTTCGTCGCCTCGTTCCACTTCAGGTCGGCGTCCGGGATCGTGAGACCGAGATAGTGTGCCTGCGGGACGGTCGCATCGACGAACTTCTGGCGCAGGTCGTCGTTCGAGAAGCGCTTGATCTTCCACTGGGTCGATTGATCGCTGTGCTGGCTGACGCTGTCCGGCGGGCCGAACATCATCAGGCAAGGCCACCACCAGCGGTCCAGCGCGTTCTGCGCCATGGCCTTCTGCTCTTCGGTGCCGCGCGACAGCGTCAGCATGATCTCGTAGCCCTGGCGCTGATGGAACGACTCCTCCTTGCAGACGCGAATCATCGCGCGCGCATAGGGGCCGTATGAACAGCGGCACAGCGGTATCTGGTTCATGATGGCCGCGCCATCGACCAGCCAGCCGATGGCGCCGATGTCGGCCCAGGTCGGCGTCGGATAATTGAAGATCGAGGAATACTTCGCCTTGCCGCTCAGCATTGCATCGACAAGCTCTTCGCGCGACGAGCCGAGCGTTTCCGCCGCCGCATAAAGATAGAGCCCGTGACCGCACTCGTCCTGAACCTTGGCCAACAGCGCGGCCTTGCGGCGCAGCGTCGGCGCGCGGGTGATCCAGTTGCCTTCCGGCAGCATCCCGACAATTTCCGAATGGGCATGCTGGGAAATCTGGCGCGTCAATGTCTTGCGATACGCGGCAGGCATCCAGTCATTCGGCTCGATGCGATCGTCGGCATCAATGCGCGCCTGGAAGTGCGCAGCGCGTTCCGCGTCCTCGACGTGAACGACTTCGGCTTCCGATGTGTTGAGTGCCTGCGTGTACATCGCCATTCTCTCCCGGGAGTCACCGGAAGATATATAACAGAAATTTACACTGACAAGCTATTTTTGTAACATGTTGCGCTGCACGTCAGCGAACCTGCGGCGGAGTTCCGGGCCCGGGGACCGCAGCGGCCCGGTGGCGCTTTCTCCGTGGGCGTCCAGCCAGGATTCGGAAGCCGGCAGAAGGGCCTGATAAAGCCGGGCACAAAGCTGGCGCGCCTCAAGGGCCGGCCACGCGGGCGGCAACAGCCCTGCCGGAAGCAGCGGATCGCGGAGGATCACCCGCCGGTAGTGATGGATCAAAAGTATCCGCGCGAGGATGGCGTCCGCGGGAGACCCCTTGTCGGAGTCACTGATCCAGCCTTCGAGCGGCGCAAAGGTCTTTATGAATTCGCGATACGATTCCGCGGTCCGCTCCAGCGACCAGCTCGCGGCCGCCAGTTGCCGCCCCATGACGTCGTCGGCGGACACTTCCAGCCGGATCGCCCCTTCGGCGATCGACGGCACGGGAACATCGGACGGCGCGACCCACACGCCCGGCATCGGACTTCCGAAACCAGCTTCGCTCAATGCCGCCCGCGACGCCTCACGGTCGGCGCCGTTGCCGATCAGCAGAAGCTCGAAGCGCCCCGCCCAATTCGACGGATGCGGATTGTAGACGTGCTCGACGGCTGTTTCGAAACGCTCGCGGCCACTTTTTGCAAGCTTGTAGAAACTCTTCCGCCCCACCTTGTCCCGATCCAGCCAGCCGTCAGCGGCAAGACGGGACACGGCCGTCCGGACCACGCCGCCATCGGTCCCCAGCATGTCCAGGAACTGGAGCAATGTTCCAAGCCACACCGATCCGCCGCGCGGCAAAATGGCGTCGCCATAGAATGTGATGATGAGCGAGCCGGTGCGCGAAGGCTCACGTTTGAACCGGCTGACGATACGGGAGAGCGACGGGTGACTCATGGAGGCGCAGCATAATGCATTCCATCCCGCCGACGAGCCCCGGATACAGACTACACCCGCCCGACCTCGAAAGAACAACTTCAAGAAGCCTAAGAATTAAAGAGCCTTCGAAATTAAAAAGCCTTGGAAATCGATCTCAATCTGATGGATGAGCAACTTCATCCAAAATATTAACTCACGCTCAGGCACGCGCATGCAGCGCGCCAGGCGGATGATGGCTGCGGGAAGCGGTCAGATGTGGAAATGCCAAACCAGCAGGACGACTCCCAATACCGCAGCGCAGCTCAGCGCCCAGCTAGCGACATAGGCGGCGTCCTCGAGACCCGGGGTACCGATATGGTCTGCCGGACTTGTATGGATTTGTTGCCAATGGTCAGCCATCACAGCCTCCAATGAAGCCTCCCTAAACGAGACAATGGCGGGCACGACGAAGGGTTCCGTAGCTAACTGAATTTCGCAATATCAAATGTTTTGCGCAGCGGCCGCCAGTCTGCACAGGGATCATAACAACGGGCATCTGGCGGCTTGCCGCAGTGGCGAAACGTCATTATACGTTCCCCCGCGTCGGCCAAATCACCCCTTGGGGCTGAGGGCCGAAGCCGCGGAAAACAACACTAAGATATTGATTTCACGCGCTTAAAGCTCCCTTCGTCTATCGGTTAGGACGCCACCCTTTCACGGTGGAGAGAGCGGTTCGATTCCGCTAGGGAGCGCCACCCCAATTCAGCTCAAGATGTTGAGCGCTGTGCGTAAACTTCATGCACACTCTCTGGACCTACGGCCCGCAATGGGCTAGGACGCCGGAGCCCGACGCATGACCCGCAAGCTGATCGACATTTCCGTCCCCCTGCAAAACGACGTGCCTGCGGATCCCCCAGGCGGTCACCCGACCATCCAGTACATCGATCACCAGCAGGGATTGCCGCGCATGCTGCAATTCTTCGACGGATTGAAAAAGGAAGACCTCCCCGACGGTCAGGGCTGGGCCGTCGAACAGGTCAACCTCTCGACGCACAACGGCACGCATCTCGACGCGCCCTATCACTTTCATCCCACCATGAACCGCGGCGAACGCTCGTGGACCATCGATGAGGTGCCGCTGGAATGGTGCTTTCAGCCCGGCGTCAAACTCGATTTCCGGCATCTCCCCGACGGCTATGTCGCCACCGCGGCCGATGTCGAGAACGAACTGAAACGCATCGGGCACACCCTGAAGCCGCTTGAGATCGTCGTGGTCAACACCAGCGCGGGTGTGAAGTACGGACAGCAGGATTACGTCACGTCGGGCTGCGGGATGGGCTACGAGGCGACGATGTACCTGCTGGAACGCGGCGTGCGCCTCACCGGCATCGACGGCTGGAGCTGGGATGCGCCGTTCGTCTACACCGCGAAGAAATACGCCGAGACAAAGGATGCCAGCCTGATCTGGGAAGGCCACAAGGCAGGCCGCCACATCGGCTATTGTCACATCGAAAAACTTCACAATTTAGAACAATTGCCCGCGACAGGGTTCACCGTGTCCTGCTTCCCGGTGAAAATCGAACGCGCATCCGCTGGCTGGACGCGCGCGGTGGCTATTCTGAATTGATTGAAACGAAAGGCTCTTAACAACCAGCCCGCCGCGGGACTAGTCTCACGCGAACCGGCAATGCCGGATCAGGAAATGGAGATCATCAATGACGATGCCTCAAGACGCCGCCCGGCTCCAATCGCAGATGAGGGAAGCCGTCAAAGCGAACTGGAAAGCCTTCCTGATCGAAGGCATCGTGCTGGTGATTTTGGGAATGGCGGCGATAGCGATCCCGCTTATCGCCAGCATCGCAGTCACGATCTTCCTTGGCTGGCTGTTTTTGATCAGCGGCGCCGTGGGTCTTTATATGACGCTCACCACACGCGACATGCCCGGCTTCTGGTGGTCGCTGCTGTCCGCGGTCCTTGCGCTTGTCGCGGGCATCATCCTGATTGTTCAGCCCATCGCAGGAACGCTGACACTTACTCTCGTGGTCAGCGCCTATTTCATCGCAGAGGGCATCACCACCATCATGTATGCCCTCGCCCACCGGCAGGAATTGTCCGGGCGCTGGGGATGGCTGCTTGTATCGGGTATCGTTGATCTGGTGGTCGCCGCGCTGATCATCGCCGGGCTTCCCGGCTCGGCCGCATGGGCGATCGGACTGCTGGTTGGCATCAATCTCGTCTTCGGCGGCACATCCCTGATCGGGATGGCGCTCGCCGCGAAAAATACGTGATGCTTTTTGGGGCTGCTGAGTTCAGCAGCCTCTGCAAATGCTCCTGATCTTGCGATCGAGCGCCTTGTCTTCGGCCGATTCCGTATAGTTTTTTTCCTGCGCGGACGGAACATCGCTGGCCCGCGGCTGACGGTGTCCGACCGGCGCGTTGGGAATGTTGCCTGAATTCGTCGTCGCTGACGGATTGGACGGACCTGACGTGCCGCTCTTGCTCTGAGCCAGTACACCTGACGCGCTCAGCAGAACAACCATCATTGCAATTGGGATGGATTTTTTCATGTCACACCTCCACCAGTACGATTCCTCGGCGTGCGCGTAGTCTAGCGGGAACTGCCCGGGTTTTCTATCGTTCCGCAGTTACGTCTGCCCTGCGCTGCACAATCCTGTGTCTTGCGAACGTCCGCCATCGATCCTAGTGTCCCGTATCCGACGTTCGCTTTACTTTGCAGCGCCTTCCGAGCGAACGTCGGATACGAAAGGACACTAGAAAATTATAATTCTAGTGATCCTTTGGTTCTGACATTCGTAAAAGTGCCTGCGAAAGATATGATACGAATGTCAGAACCGGATCACTAGCAGCCAGATACCTGCGGCCACCAGCACGACGAAAAAGCCGAGCATCACCGCGTTTTCGACGGCGCGATTGCCGGGGGGGCAGGCTCGGTCATCGCCGGAGATTCTATTCCGCTGGCGGATAGAGGTGAACGTCGCCGCAGTAATCGGCGATACGATACCGCTGGTCGTGCCCGCCTTCATCTGTCCGTGACAGGTATTGTGGTCCTATCGGCGCCTTGCCGTGACCGCCGGGAATATCGAGGACGTAGTCGGGCTGACATAAACCCGACACGCGCCCCCGCAGCGACAGCATCAGCTTCTGCCCTTCTTCAAGTGTGGTGCGAAGATGAGCCGTTCCCGGCGCAAGATCGCCGTGATGCAGGTAATATGGCTTGATGCGGCATTCGACAAAGCCCCGCATCAGCGCCTCCAGCGTCGCCGTATCGTCGTTCACACCGCGCAACAGGACCGACTGGCTGACCATCGGAATGCCGGCGTCGATCATTCGCGCGCAGGCAGCGCGCGCATCCGCCGTCAGTTCACGCGGATGATTGGCATGCAGCGCCACCCATGTCGTCGCGCCCGTCACCCTCAGCGCAGCAACTGTCTCATCGGTCACCCTTGCCGGATCGGCGACCGGCACGCGGGTGTGAAGGCGGATGATCTTGACGTGATCGATGGCAGCGAGATCGGCCATGATTTCCTTCAGCCGCCGCGCCGACAGCATCAGCGGATCACCGCCGGTCAGGATCACCTCCCAGACCTCCGGATGGGCACGGATGTAATCCAGCGCCTTTGAATAAACCTCATCGGAAAGAGCGGTCTCCTTCCCCGGCCCCACCATTTCGCGGCGGAAGCAGAACCGGCAGTAGACCGCGCAGACATGCACCAGCTTGAACAGCACCCGATCCGGATAGCGATGCACGATGCCGCTGACCGGCGAATGCGCATGATCGCCGATCGGATCGGCGTTTTCGCTCGGGTGCCTGACCAGTTCATCGGCGGACGGAACATACTGGCGCGCGATGGGATCGTTCGGGTCCGAGGCGTCAATCAGCGCGGCGACATCGGGTGTCACTGCGATCGCGTAACGCGCGGCAACTTTTTCCAGCACGGAAAGATTTTCGGGCAACGCAAGGCCATGCCCGAGCAATTCGACGGGAGTTCGCAATGTCGCGGTAGCGCGCCGGGTCATGCGTCACCTTCCCGCGGCGTCCACACCACCTGATCGATCCGGGTTGCCCCGCTCGCCAGCATCACCAGGCGATCGAAGCCCAGCGCCACGCCGCAAGCCTCCGGCATCTGCGTCATCGCGGCCAGAAACTCCTCATCGAGCGGATAGCGTTCGCCGTAGCGCCGCTCCTTCTCATCCATCGCCTGTGTGAATCGCAATCGCTGCTCCTGCGCATCGATCAGTTCGCCGAAGCCGTTCGCCAGCTCCACACCACAGGCATAAACCTCAAATCGCTCCGCGACGCGCGGGTCCGACGGCTTGGCGCGCGCCAGCGCGGATTCCGGCGCAGGATACTCATAGAGAATGGTCAAACGGCCCTGCCCCAGATTTGGCTCGACGTGTTCGACCAGAACCTTGCTGAAGATGTCGGACCAGGTGTCGTCATCGGTGACACGGACGCAGCCCGCCGCTGCCGCTGCAAGCGCCTCGCGGTCGGCTCGTCCCTCCGGAATCGTCGCAAGCAGATCGATGGAGGCAAAGCGCGCAAACGCATCGGCGACGGTGAGCAGATCCGGTTCGGCAAACGGGTCGACCACCTTTCCCCTGAACGAGAACGTCCCGATCCCGGTGGTTTGGGCAGCATGCGCGATGACGACCACGGTGTCGGCCATCACCGCCTCATAGCCTTCATTGGCGCGGTACCATTCCAGCATGGTGAATTCCGGCAGATGCAGCGGACCGCGCTCGCGATCCCGGAACACCCGGGCGAACTCCACGATCTGCTTCTCCCCCGCCGCCAGCAGCTTCTTGCAGGCGAATTCGGGCGACGTCCGAAGGAAGTACCTGGACTTCTCGCCGGACGCCGAGGTCAGATCGGCTGCCGGGGCATGAAGATGGGTCTCGTTCCCGGGCGATTTTTGCAGGATTCCGGTTTCGACCTCCACGAATCCCTCGTCCTCGAACCAGTCCCGCAAGGCACGGGAAATCGCGCTCCGCGCCTGCAAAAACGGCTTGCGGTCCGTATGGCGGCCAGGCGTCCACCAGGGCGAGAAATCCTGGTCCATACTCATGGGCGAAAAGCCCGATTCAGCAGCAAAATGCTGGCTTTACCGGTCCAAATCGTTATGTTGCGGCCCGAAACTGCCTTGCCGGACCCCGAAGCGCCGTATCGGCGCCGCGACCGGCCCTGAACATTAGGAAACCTATCTGTGAAAGTCATCGCCAGTTCGATCCGCAAGGGCAACATCATTGAGCAGGACGGCAAGCTATATGTCGTTCTGAGCGCGGAGAACATCCATCCCGGCAAGGGAACCCCGGTCAGCCAGATCGAAATGCGCCGAATCAGCGACGGCACCAAGGTCTCCGAGCGCTACAAGACCACCGATCAGGTCGAGCGCGCGTTCGTCGAAGACCGTGACTTCAATTATCTTTACGAAGACGGCGACGGCTTCCATTTCATGAACAACGAGAACTACGACCAGCTCCTGGTTCCGAAGGACGTGGTCGGCACGCAGGCTCCCTATCTGCAGGAAAACATGACCGTGAAGCTTTCGATCTTCGAGGGCAACGCTGTCGCGATTGTGCTGCCGCAGCGTGTCACGCTTGAGGTCGTCGAGACCGAGCCGGTGACCAAGGGCCAGACCGCGTCCTCGTCTTACAAGCCCGCGATTCTTTCCAATGGCGTCCGCACCGGCGTTCCGCCGCACATCGGCACGGGAACGCGCATCGTCGTCCTGACGGAAGACGGTTCTTACGTCGAGCGCGCCAAGGACTAAGGGCATATCTCGCGAGGATATATTGAGGGCAGCGCGGGCAGCTAACGGCAGAAGGAAGGCATCGGCGAAGCTCTGGTGCTGTTTCCTGTCCGTTGCCTCGCTGTGCCTCCTCGCCCAGCCTGCTCGCGCCGCCGAATTCAGGACACCGGCGATTTCGGCCGTCACACCGGACTGGCCCGCCGCCGTCAATCAGCTCCGAACCGAAATCGATTCGCAGCCGCTGGCTGCGGGCAATTTCAACTTCCCGTCCCGGAACCAGCTATCCCGATACAACGCGCGGCGCATCACGGCGGTCTCGCAGATCAATGCGGTGACATCGCCGATTTTCTCCGGAATTGAAATCAGCCCCGTCCCGGTGCTGTTGCCGTTCGACAGCGCCCTCTACCTGGCCGATCGCCAAAGCGGCGCGATCAATCTTCTCATCCCGCGGTATCAAGCCGGGTTTCGCGCCGCCAGCATGTTCGAAGCCGGATCAGCAGGCTACGACGCCGTCTTCCTGCTTGACCGGGGCGCAGGCGACAACATGCCGTCTCGAGTCTATCTGGAGCCCGTCGAGGTCCAGATCACCGCATCGCTGCTGACCTACGACATCAGGGATCCGCTCGCTGGAAAAGGCGAGCCGGTCAAATCACTGGCCACGCAATATCCGAACCTGCGTCGCGTGATCCGCGAAGGCTACGTGCGTTACGCGTTCACGCGCTTCGGCGTCCCCTACGTGGTTTCCATTCAATGTCTCGACAGCGTTGCGCGCAGCAGACGCCTCTCCTGCCGTGAGGCCTCGCCGGTCGCCGAACAATTCCTGAAGGCATTGCGGGTGGCCGGCGGCACGCCCCGCGATTCCCGCCCGAACATCGCCTCATATGCCTCGGAGCGTCCGATCGAATACGATGGCAATTTCACCTATCGGCCGCCGGGCGAGATCATCGCCAACAGCGGCTATCGCGGGCAAGGCGGCTATCAGGACTTTACCGTTTACTCGCAGATCCGATTTCCGATTGAAAAGGCTCCGGCGTTCGCCAATTCGCAATCATTCATGAACTGGGGCGACTGCAATCTCACAGGCCGCGTCTCATTTGCACCAACCAAGGGCGACCAGTACCGCTGCAAGCGCAATGACAAGCCGCTCGTGTTCGATGAATCAGCCAGGGAAAACTACAGCTATCCCTGGCAGGATAATTTTTGCGAGACACGCGACTTCGAAGTCGGACAGTGCGCGAACGGCATGGGTCATCAGGGACAGGATATCCGCCCCTCGTCCTGTCACCTGCGCAACGATGGCGCCGACCGCTGCGTTCCCGATCTGTATGCGACTGTCGCGGTCCGCGACGGTGTGCTGATCAGGTCGCCCAGGCAACAGGCTGCGTTCCTGCTGGTGAACACGCGCAATGAACACATCCGTTTTCGTTACATGCACATGAACCCGGCCCGCCTCGATGCGGACGGCGTCCTTCACGGACGGCGGGTCACCGAAGGCGAAAAGATCGGCGTGGTCTCGAACTATCAGGATCGCGCTGGCGGAACGACGAACCATCTGCATTTCGACGTGCAGGTGTTCACGCGCGACGGCTGGCTCTGGGTCAATCCCTACGTCACGCTGATCTCGTCCTACGAGCGCCTGATCGGCGGGCGTGGCCGCGAATATATCCAGCCGCCGCCCGAAGCACCGGCGATGGCGCATGCCCTGCCGCCTGCGGAGCTTCCGGCAAATGCCGTCAAGGAAGGCGAAGGCCGCTAAGGCATGATCCGACCCGAAGGGCCGCGTTAGCGCAAAGTGGGAACCAGTTTTCGGAAAAGATCATGCCCGGACGTTCCGCGGCAGATTGGCCTTTGGCCCCATCAGCAAAGCCGCGCTAGACTGGCCGCATGACGCAGAAAGATTCTCCGGACGCAATCTCCCTCACACGACGAACGCTGCTCGGCTCCGCAATTGGCGCCGGCGCGCTGATGGCCAGTCCGCTCCGCGCGCTCGCGGCCCCTCCCGGTTTCGATCAATGGCGCGAGGGCTTTCGCGCCCGCGCCCTGGCGCGCGGGATTTCAGAGGGCACCTACATTCGCGTGCTGAGCCGCATCGAGCCCGACATGAGCGTGTTCGCGAAAATGCGCAAGCAGCCGGAGTTCAACGAACAGCTCTGGCAGTATATCAACCGCCGCGTTTCGGACTGGCGTCTGGCCGCCGGAAAGGTGGCGCTTCAGAAATACAGCGCGCTGTTCGCACGCATTGAAAAGGATTTTGGCGTCGAACGCGGTACGCTGCTGGCGCTGTGGGGGGTCGAGACCGCATACGGCGATCCGCTGGTGCAGCAGAACCATATGCGCCCGGTGTTTCCGTCGCTGGTGGCGCTGGCGTGGAACGAGCCTCGCCGCAAGGCCTATTGGGAAACCGAACTGATCAACGCGCTGCGCATCGTCGACAAGCACTGGAGCACGCCGGAGGAAATGCGCGGCTCATGGGCCGGCGCGATGGGTCATACCCAGTGGATGCCGGAAGTCTGGCTCAATGTTGGCTTCGACTATGACGGCGATGGACGGGTCTCGCCGTTTGGCCGCCCTGACGACGCCCTCGGCTCCAGCGCGCGCTATCTCGTCAACCGCGGCAAGTACCGCCGGGGCGAGCATTGGGGCTACGAGGTGAAAGGCGCGACAGCATCCAAAAGCGGCAACCAGTCTTATGCGAAATGGGCGGCTTCAGGCGTGACCCGCGCCGACGGCCAGCCGTTTCCGCGCCCCAACGACATGGCGCAATTGTGGGTGCCCGTGCAGGGCGGCCCGTCGTTCCTGCTGGGCCCGAACTTCTACGCGGTGAAAAGCTACAACCCGTCGATGAACTACGCGCTCGCCATCGTGCATCTCGGCGATCGCATTCTCGGCGGCGGGCCATTCGTGCAGCCCTTCCCCGGATCGGAACGCGCACTCACGCTCGCGGAAATCCAGGAAGTGCAGACTCGCCTGACCAAAGCCGGATTCGACACCGGCGGCACCGATGGCCGTGTCGGCAACGACACCATGAAGGCGGTCAAGGATTTCCAGACCAAAACGGGACTGCTGCCTGCGGATGGCTACGCGGGGCTGAAGGTGCTGGCCCGGCTGCGGCAGGGAGCGTAGTCGCCGTCATTGCATGCAAGGTCAGCCGTCATTCCGGGATGCGCCGAAGCCTGACCGGCAGCGCGATTTCCTCCCTCCGTCGTTCCGGGGCGCGCGAAGCGC
>NZ_JBXAFS010000012.1:0-133090 GCF_058793355.1 Afipia sp. MLSD5-FHT05B12 | reverse complement strand
AAGCTTGCGCAGACTGCGCAAACCTGACTGTGGAGCGCCGTGAGGCGACGCGCTTCCCTTTTCGCAGAGGGAAGCGAGACAACACATTTGCGCCTCGCGGCGCTCCATGCCCCTCATTTCAGGGGCGCGAACGAGGCAGGCCTCGCGCGCGCTGTGAGGGGCGAGACTTAAAAGCTCACCTCGCGCGTGGCGCGAGAACGACCGCGCGTGCGTGAACGGAAGTGGCTGTTTGAAAACTGAATCGGAAGTGACGCGTGGCGCGCGGCGACACCCAGTTGACAGACGGCCTTCCCCGGCCTGACAACTCGCCTGCCGTATCATCGGCACGCCCCTGTTCTTTAAAAACGACCCCACCCGCCAATCGAAAGCCTCGAGAATGTTTATGAGAACCGCCTTTACGCGGCTAAATCGCCGCTCGCTTGTCGTCGAGCTTTATCAGGGGCTGCTTGGCCGCTACCCCGACGAGCGGGGGCTTGAGCATCATGCAAACCTGCTGAAGAACGGCGAGTCTCTCGCGACACTGGCTCGCGGACTTGTCGCATCGGACGAATTCAAAAAACGGCAAACGGGGAACGGTTACGAGCAGGAGCCAGACGGGTGCCTTCGCTCGGAGGCAATGGAAGTCTTTCAACAGTTCGAGGATCGTGAGCGAAAATCGAAACCGGGCTTTGTAACGAATTTCATGGGCGGCGTTGTCGACGTCAGATTTATTGACTGGCTCGCCGCCATGTCAGGCGCGGTCGAAGGATACCCAATTCCAGCTAACATTCACGGCTATACGATTGAATGGCTGGGCACTCTGAGATCCGTGCTGGACGCGAAAACATCCTATTCGATCGTTGAGCTGGGAGCTGGCTGGGCGCCGTGGTGTGCCGTTGGTTACGTCGCAGCGAAGAAGATGGGAATAAAGGATATCTCCTTGATCGCAGTGGAAGGCGATCGGGGAAAAATTCCGTTCATCCGGGAGAACTTCGAGGCGCATGGAATCGACGAAAGCACGACAACAATCAAATATGGTGTGGTCGGGCCTCGCGACGGCGTCGCCGAATTTCCGGACCTCTCGGTTGATGCAAATGTGAACTACGGCATGGCCGCAAAATTCGATAAATGTGAGAACGCGAGAACTATCCAGGTCCCTGCCTTCACCCTCGAGACGATTCTGGAGACTTCCAGCAGCATCGATCTTTTGCATTGCGATGTTCAGGGAGCCGAGCTTGACACGTTCAGGCAGGGTATGGAGGTCGCAAAGAAGAAGATAAAGCGCGTGGTTATCAGCACCCACTCGCACGAGATCGATAAGGAGCTTATTGGATTGTTCAACGGATGGATATGCGAGGGCATAACCTCATCCGAGTTCATCGTGCCATCCATCCTTCACAAGGACGGATGCCAGATCTGGAGGAACCCTCTGCTAACAAGCCAGGGATAGTTGGCGACAAACCAGCCTGCGCGTGGACAATGTGGAGGGAGATTTTCCGGGAGCCTATGCCGCCATCGTCTCGCGCGGCTGGTAGATCGCTACATGCTGGCAATGGGCAATCGGCTTTGAGCCGTTGGCGACAATCACGCCGTCAAGCTCGACAAACTTGTGACCCTTGCGGTCGTAGTTGCCGGTAACTTTCGCCCGCACCGTCAGTTCATCGTCAACCACCGCTGTCGCCAGATAACGGATGGTGCTGCCGACGTGAATCCACGGCCCCAGAATGGCGTTTTCCATCAGCGCCCAGTTCATGGTCCGCAACAGCATCCCGGTGTGGACGATCTTCTCGCTGGCGTAGAGCGGATCGGTTTCGCGGGCGTCGCGCAGATACTCGGATGAGCCCTGCGCGCCCAGCGTGAACGGGGGAATGGAAAGCCACTTGCCGGTCTCATAGGTTTTCTCACTCGCGGGAGCGGTCTTGCCAACGACAGCAGCGCCCTGGAAATCGCCGAGCGAAATCCTCATGGCATCGGATGGCATCGACGCGGTGCCTGTGGCGCACAGCTCGCCGCGGCTCTCAACCTTGATGGCAAGGCCACCGTCGGTCTCTTCCGCCGTCACAACCGCGGTCTCGCCGTCGTAGACCGGCTTGAAGAACCGGCCGTCCATCAACCCGCGCTCCAGGAACGCCCGGCCCCATTTCGCCACCGGCATGTGGGTCATGTAGGCGAACACGTCGACGCCGGGCACCAGCCCACCCTGGAATCCGAAGCGGCGCGCGACGGAATCGTCGTGCATCTTGTTTTCGGAGTTCTTGGCGAGATTGTAGGCGTGGACGCTGTAGGGTTTGAGAACGGTCATCGTTTTCTCGAATTTTTTGCGTTTCTTGCGGTAAATGGACCGCAAAGCGGGGCCGAAGACAAGCCGCCCCAATGCATGCCTTGCAGTCCGCATCCCCGGTCTTCCACTCGCCATTTTGATGCCGTTGGGTTACCAGCAGCGCAAACCTGAAATGGAACAACCTTGACCCAGACGACCCGCATCTATGTCGACGCCGACGCCTGCCCGGTGAAGGACGAGATTTACCGTGTGGCGGAGCGGCACCGGCTGCCCGTCAGCGTGGTCGCGGGCAATTTCATCCGCGTGCCGAACCATCCGCTGATCGAGCGGATCGCCGCAGGCCCGGGAATGGATGCCGCGGACGACTGGATTGCGGAACGCGCCCAAAAAGGCGATATCGTCGTCACGTCCGACATCCCGCTGGCGGCGCGCTGCGTGAAGGCGGGTGCCGACGTGATCGCCCCGAACGGCAAGCCGTTCTCGGAAGAATCCATCGGCATGACGCTGGCGGTGCGCAACCTGATGACCGACCTGCGTTCCAGCGGCGAAGTCACCGGCGGGCCGCGTTCGTTCTCGCCGCGCGACCGTTCCGCGTTCCTGTCGGCCCTCGACCAGACCATCCGCCGCATCCAGCGCGCGCAACAAAAGTAAGAGTACCGCGACGATATGGCGCCTCCCCTCATCCAGTTGAAAGACATTGCGCTGACCTTCGGCGGCACGCCGCTTCTGTCCGGCGTCGAGCTGGCCGTCTCGGCCGGCGAGCGCGTCTGCCTGATCGGCCGCAACGGCTCGGGCAAATCGACGCTGCTGAAGATCGTCGCGGGTCTCGTGGAAGCCGATCGCGGCAGCCGCTTCGTGCAGCCCGGCGCCACCATCCGCTATCTGCCGCAGGAACCGGATTTCGACGGTTTCAAGACGACGCTGGCCTATGTCGAAGCAGGACTTAATCCGGGCGACGATCACTATCAGGCACAGTATCTGGTCGAACAGCTCGGTCTGACGGGCATGGAAGATCCCGCCAACATCTCCGGCGGCGAAGCGCGGCGCGCGGCGCTCGCGCGCGTGCTGGCGCCCTCACCCGATATCCTGCTGCTCGACGAGCCGACCAACCATCTCGACCTCACAACCATCGAGTGGCTCGAAGGAGAACTCGCCAGCCGCCGCAGCGCGCTGGTGATGATCAGCCACGACCGGCGCTTTCTCTCCAATCTCTCCCGCGCCACTGTCTGGCTCGACCGCGGCCAGACCCGGCGCATCGAAAAGGGTTTCAGCGCCTTCGAGGAATGGCGCGACGACGTGCTCGCGGAAGAAGAGCGCGATCAGCACAAGCTGGACCGCAAGATCGTCGCCGAGGAACACTGGCTGCGCTATGGCGTTTCCGGCCGCCGCAAGCGCAACGTCAAGCGGCTCGGCAATCTGTTCGAACTTCGGCAGCAGCGCCGCGACTATCGCGGGACCGCGGGTAAGGCGAACCTCGCCGCGGCGGAAGCCGATGCCTCCGGCAAGCTGGTGATCGAGGCGAAGCACATCGCCAAGTCCTACGGCGAGCGCAAGATCGTTGACGACTTCTCAACACGCGTGACGCGCGGCGACCGCATCGGCATCATCGGCCCCAACGGCGCGGGCAAAACCACGCTGATCGGGCTTTTGACCGGCGGCGATGCACCCGACACCGGCACTATCCGCCTCGGCGCCAATATTGAGATGGCGACGCTCGACCAGCACCGCGAAAGCCTCGATCCGAAATCGACGCTGGCCGATGCGCTGACCGGCGGACGCGGCGACAGCATCATGGTCAATGGCACACCAAAACATGTCATCGGTTATATGAAAGACTTTCTTTTCGCTAGCGAGCAGGCGCGCACCCCGCTCGAAGCCCTCTCCGGCGGAGAGCGCGGGCGGCTGATGCTGGCGCGTGCGCTGGCGAAACCATCCAACGTGCTGGTGCTGGACGAGCCAACCAATGATCTCGATCTCGAAACTCTCGACGTGCTGGAAGAAATGCTCGGCGACTATGACGGCACCGTCATCCTCGTCAGCCACGACCGCGATTTTCTCGACCGCGTTGTGACATCGGTGATCGCGCCTGAGGGCAACGGCAAATGGATCGAATACGCCGGCGGCTATTCCGATATGCTGGCGCAGCGCGGCGCGGACTTGCAGGAAAAGAACATCAAGGCCGTGGCCGCCGAAACATCAAGAGTCGCAAAAAGTGCTGCCGCCACGCCGGTCGCATCATCCAAGCGCCGCCTCAGCTTCAACGAGAAGCACGCGCTGGAAACATTGCCGAAGACAATGGCAAAGCTGCAGGCCGAGATTGCCAAGCAGCAGAAGCTGCTCGACGATCCCGAACTCTACGCGAAGGACCGCAAAAAATTCGACGTTGCGTCCGCTGCGATTGCCAAGGCGCATGGCGAACTGGATGCCGCCGAAGAAAAATGGCTGGAGCTGGAAATGCTGCGCGAGGAAATCGAGAGCGGGGTTTGATCGCAACCTCGATTCTTTCAGAAGCGCACGATCGACCCTGCTCAACAGATCGTCATCACCGGGCTTGACCCGGTGATCCACGTCCTTACTTGAAGCATCAAAAAATGTGGACGGCCGTATCAAACCCGGCCATGACAGACTCTTAGATAATCCAGCGCGCCCCGCCCGGCAGCAGCGCCTGTCGCGAAACATGCCTGCAACAGATAGCCGCCGGTCGGCGCCTCCCAGTCCAGCATTTCGCCAGCGACAAATACGCCGGGCACCTTGCGTAACATGTAATTTTCATTGATCTCGCTGAAGGCAATTCCGCCCGCGGTTGAGATCGCACGCTCAATCGGCGCGATGCCGGTGAGCTTGATGGGAACGGCGTTGATAAAGGCAGCAAGTGTGTCGGGATTCGTCGCGGATAGATTGAACCCCGCAGCAATCGCGGCTTCCTGCAACAATCCAATGGCAGCCGGCGAAAGACCGGCGGCCTTTCTCAGATAAGTCGACATTGACTGCTTCTGTCGCGGCGCGCTGACGCGTGCGATCAGATCAGGCTTGGGGAGGTCCGGCCGCAATGCGGCATGGAGGATAGCCTCACCATTCGCAAACACCGCGCCACGCAACGGAGCCGACAGCGCATAGATCGCACCGCCCTCGATGCCTTCGCGTGTGATCGTCGCTTCGCCGCGCACGGTCTCTCCACCGAATGACAGCGCAACACCCTTCAGTGGCTGTCCCTCAAAGCGGTCGCGGAACAGATCCGACCATCCGACGCGGAAGCCGGAATTGGCAGACCGCAATGGTGCGATCTCAATCCCCCCTGCCTTGAATGAATCGATCCAGTCGCCATCTGCTCCTAACTTGGGCCAGCTTGCGCCACCGAGTGCAATCACGGTCGCGGCGGGCCTGAGTGACGTCAAGCCTCCGGGTGTTTCGAACTGCAACCCGCCATTCGCACTCCATCCTATCCAGCGATGGCGAAGCGCCAACCGCACGCCTGATCGGTCGAGGCGGCGAAGCCACGCACGCAGCAACGGCGATGCTTTCATCGCCTGCGGAAAGACACGCCCGCTCGAGCCAACGAAGGTTGGCTGGCCGAGGCCTTCGCTCCAGGCACGCAACGCCGCCGGCGGAAACGCTTCGATCGCCGCGCGCAGATGCGGCATCGCTTCGCGATAGCGTCCGAGAAAGGTATCGGGCGGTTCGCTGTGGGTGAGATTGAGACCGCCGCGTCCGGCCAGCAGGAACTTGCGGCCGACCGACGGCATGCGATCATAGACGGTGACGCGCGCACCGCCCGCCGCGAGAACTTCAGCCGCCTTCAGCCCCGCAGGACCGGCACCGATGACGGCGACGTTCAATGTGCTTAACCGCCCATCGCCGGCAGTTTGATGCCCGCTGCCTTCGCGGCCTGCTCCACATACTTGAAGGTCTGGAAGAACGCGCCGCCGAGGTCACGCGCGGTCGACATGTCGCCGATCTTCGCGAAATTCGCTGCGATGGCGTCAGGCGTCCATTGATCCTGCGGCAGGTGGAGACCTTCGGTCTCGACCACCTTGATGACTGCGAAGGAGCCCGCGCCCGCGCCCATGATGGTCCGGGTCGGCGCATCTTCGCTCAGCAGATAAAGCACCGCCGGTGTGATCGCTTCGGGCTTCATCAGCGCGAGAATTTCCGGTCCGATCAGGCCTTCGGTCATGCGTGTCGCTGCCGTCGGCGAGATTGTATTGACGCGGATGTTGGTCTTGCGGCCTTCCTCGGCGAGTACGTTCATCAGTCCAACCATACCGGCCTTCGCGGCGGCATAGTTCGCCTGCCCGAAGTTACCGAACAGGCCGGATGATGACGTGGTGACAACGATGCGGCCATAGTTGCGCTCACGCATGCCGTCCCACACCGCGCGACAGCAGTTGAACGTGCCGGTCAGATGCACGGCGATGACCTTGGCGAAATCGTCCGGCTCCATTTTGCCAAATGATTTGTCGCGCAGGATTCCGGCGTTCGCGACCATCAGATCGACGCTGCCCCACTTCATCGAAGCGCGGGCGACCATCTCCTTGACCTGCTCGAAGCTCGAGACGTCCGCGCCGTCGGCCACCGCCTCGCCGCCGGCCTTGCGGATTTCTTCCACAACCGCTTCCGCCGGGCTGACCGAGCCGCCGCTACCGTCACGCGCCGCGCCCATGTCATTGACAACAACCTTCGCGCCAAGCTTCGCCAATCCCAGCGCGTGCGCGCGTCCGAGACCTGCACCTGCGCCGGTGACTACCGCAACGCGTCCATCGAATCTGATTGCCATGATCGTCCCTTAAGTTTGGCGGAAGAAATGCGTTATGCGAAGAAGTGCATTCCGAGCCAGTCCGCAACAAGCGCGGGCTTGGGCTCACCCTCGATTTCCAGCGTCGTATTGGTGCGCGCCAGCAGCTCTTTCGGCGCCTTCATGGTCGCCTCCGACAACACGAACCGCGCACGCACGCGCTTGCCGGCGCGGACGGGCGTGAGAAATCTGATCTTGTCGAAGCCGTAATTGACTGACATGACGGCGCCATTCAGCGTCGGCATGGTCGCATAAGCGAGCTTCGGCAGCACCGACAGCGACAGGAAGCCATGCGCGATGGTTCCACCAAACGGCGTCTCGCGCTTTGCCCGCTCCGGATCAATATGAATGAACTGAAAGTCCTCGGTTGCATCAGCGAACGCATCGATCTGTTTCTGATCGACGGTATGCCACTCCGAAACACCAAGCTCGGTGCCCACGAGCTTCAGGTAGTCCTCTAGATTCATCGCAGCGCCCACGAACCATCTCCCAGCTGAAAATCGAACTGGGGTGGCACATTCCACAGATCGGCCGTCCGGCCAAGCAAAATTTACCGACCGGCACGGTTGCGCGAACGGCGCTAGCCCTCGCTGCGAGCGCTCACGGACGCTGTTTCAAACAACTATGGAATGGATACGCTCGGAAATGCCGACCGGGGCGTTACCGGGCCGCGCCCTGACCGCTCTGCAATTCCGGAAAATCCTCCTCCCGGAATTCCTGGCCGCGCAGCGCATCCTTGCGGTCGTTGTCATGTTCCAGGCGGCGCAGTTGCACCCGGCGAATCTTGCCCGAGATCGTTTTCGGCAACTCCGTCACCAGTTCGATACGGCGAATGCGCTTGAATGGCGCAAGCCGCGAATGAACATACTGGAAGATCGACAACGCAGTCTCGCGGGACATCGCAGTACCCGGCACCACCGAGACGTAAGCCTTTGGAAGCGCCAGCCGGATCGGGTCCGGCGTCGGCACCACGGCGGCCTCAGCCACGGCATCGTGTTCGAGCAGAACACTTTCAAGCTCGAACGGGCTGATGCGGTAATCGGAAGACTTGAACACATCGTCGGAACGGCCGACGAAGGTCAGATAGCCATCGTCATCCAGAAACACCACGTCGCCGGTCTGATAGACCTCGCCGTCAGCGCCCTTCGGCTTGCCGTCCTCGCCCTGATAGCCGAGCATCAGCCCCGCCGGACGGTCGGCGCCGAGCGCGAGGCGAACCTCGCCTTCCTTCGCCGGATTGCCGTCGGCATCGGCAACGCGCACCGTATAACCGGGCATCGGCCGGCCCATCGACCCGATCTTCACCTGCTGTCCTGGCGAATTGCCGGCAAGCGCAGTGGTCTCGGTCTGGCCGTAGCCATCGCGAATCGTCAGCCCCCACGCTGCCTTGACCTGATCGATAACCTCAGGATTGAGCGGTTCGCCAGCGCCACAAACCTCGCGCACGGACACCTTGTAGTCCGCCAGCCGCTCCTGGATGAACAGCCGCCAAACCGTCGGCGGCGCGCACAATGTGGTCACGCCGCAGCGCGCGACCGTCGCGAGCAGACCTTTCGCATCGAAGCGCGGCTGGTTGACGATGAAGATCGTCGCGCCCGCATTCCACGGCGAAAAGAAGCAGCTCCAGGCATGCTTGGCCCAGCCCGGCGACGAAATATTAAGGTGGATGTCGCCCGGCTGGAGACCGAGCCAGTACATCGTGGACAACGAGCCAACAGGATAACTGCGGTGGCTATGCAGTACGAGTTTCGGCTTAGCCGTAGTGCCTGACGTGAAATAGAGCAGCATCGGATCGTTCGCGCCCGTCGCGCCGTCCGGCGTGAACGCCTCCGGATAGTTCGCCGTTTCCTCGAACTTGCGCCAGCCTTTGTGCTCAGATGTGGCCGCGACAACAATCCTGGTAAAATCCTCGCCGCCGAGGCCTTCGAACTTCGCCACCTGATCCTGCGTGGCAACCACGATCTTAGCCTTGCCGCGATCCAGGCGATCACGCAATTCGTCCGCCGTCAGCAATGTCGTTGCCGGGATGACGATGACGCCCAGCTTCATGGCGGCAAGCATGGTCTCCCACAACGGAACCACGTTACCGAGCAGCATCAGCAGATGGTCACCGCGCTTGAGGCCAAGGTCGCGGAGAAAATTCGCCGTCTGGCTGGATCGGCGCGACAGCTCCGCGAACGACAGTTTCGTCTCGCCGCCGGTGGCGTCGACAATCCACAGCGCCGTGCGGTCCCGGCTTTCGGGACTGGAGGCCAGCCCGGCATCGAACCAGTCGAGCGCCCAGTTGAACTGCTTCTCATCCGGCCAGCGGAAATCCGCGATAGCCTTGTCGTAGTCGGTGCGATGTTTAAGCAGAAAAGCGCGTGCGTCCTGGAATGTCGTCATCATCACTCTCGTTCAAGCAATTCCGTCATCCTGAGGTGCGCGCATTTTTGCGCGCCTCGAAGGATGGCCGCAAGCGCTATCGTCATCCTTCGAGGCTCGCCGAAGACGGCTCGCACCTCAGGATGACGCTCTGCTTACGACGGCTGACCTATTTTGCCAGTCCACGCACATGCTTGATGATGCCGGAAAAGTCCACACCGCCGTGACCGGCCTTCTCGAAGGCATCATAGATACTTTCGGCATGGGCGCCGAGCGGCGTGGCCGCACCGGCAGCTTTCGCGGCTTCTTGCGACAGACGCAAGTCTTTCAGCATCAGCGCCGCTGCGAAGCCCGGCTTGTACTCGTTGTTCGCGGGCGACGTTGGAACCGGACCCGGCACCGGGCAATATGTCGTCAGCGACCAGCACTGGCCCGATGACGTCGATGCCACATCGAACAGGGCCTGATGCGACAGGCCGAGCTTCTCGCCCAGCGCAAACGCCTCTGAAACGCCGATCATCGAAATACCGAGGATCATGTTGTTGCAGATCTTGGCCGCCTGCCCTGCACCGGCCTCGCCGCAGTGGACAACCTTTTTGCCCATGTTTTCAAGGACAGGCCTTGCGGCAGCGAAGGCAGCTGCGGTCCCGCCGCACATGAACGTCAGCGTCGCGCCCTTCGCACCGCCAGTGCCGCCTGACACCGGCGCGTCGATCGACGGCAGGTTGTGTTCGGTAGCGTGGGCATGCGCGAGCCGCGCGCTTTCCACGTCGATGGTCGAGCAGTCGATCATCAGGGTATTCTTGCCGACCGACCGAATGATTTCTTTCCATACGCCCAGCACATGCTTGCCTGCCGGCAGCATGGTGATGACAACCTGCGCATCCTTCACAGCGTCGATCGCGCTGGCGGCGATGCCGACGCCGTCCGCTTGCGCAGCATCCCTGGATGCCTGGACGAGATCGAAGCCTTGCACCTTGTGCCCGGCCTTGACGAGGTTCGCCGCCATGGGTCCACCCATGTTGCCAAGACCGATGAATGCGATGTTTGCCATTTTCCTGCCCTCGTTATTGTTGCTTCGGAACTATTCAGTCCGGAAAGACCAGCGTGTACTTGCCGTTCGGCGCGAAATACTTCTCGACGATCTCCGGCGTCACGTCCTCGATCCGCGAAGGCGACCACTTCGGATTACGATCCTTGTCGATGATCGCGGCGCGGACGCCCTCAACGAACTCCGTGCTGGTGAATACCGCCAGCGCAGAATTGTACTCTCGGACAAGACATTCCTTGAGCGACTTCGAACTTCTCGCGCGGCGAAGCAGCTCCAGCGTCACCTTGAGCGCCGTCGGCGATTTCTCCAGGAGTGCCTTCAGCGTGGCAAGCGCAAACTCCGATCCATCGTCTTTCAACGCGGCCACGATCTCTTCGACCGTGGCGCAAGCGAAGGCACGATCGATCAGTTCGCGATGCTTCGCGATCGGCGCCTGCACATCCTGAATCCCGAAGCGCGCCAGGATTGCGCGAACGTCGCTGTTCTTCGCCTGCAGTGGGGCATTGGCCAGCGCATCGCGAAGCGCCGGCCAGTCTTTCGAGGCAATCAGCACATCCGCGGCCCCCGCATAAACAGCGTCAGCACCGCCCATTGTCTGGCCGGTCAGCGCGAAATAGGTCCCAATCTCGCCGGGCGCGCGTGACAGCAGCCACGTTCCACCGACATCCGGGAAGAATCCGAGACCGACCTCCGGCATCGCCATTTTCGTCTTCTCAGTCACGATCCGATGCGCGCTGTGCGCCGACAGCCCGACACCGCCGCCCATGACGAGACCGTCCATGTACGCAACATAAGGCTTCGGAAAGTCGGGAATACGCGCATTCAGGATATACTCCTCGCGCCAAAAGACCGGCCCCAGATCGCCGCCCGCCTTCGCGCTTTCATAAAGACCGCGGATGTCGCCGCCTGCGCATAGTCCGCGCTCGCCCGCACCTTCCAGCAGCACAAGCGACACGCCGGGATCAGCCTCGAACGTATCAAGAGCGGTGACGATCTCGCGCGTCATCTCCAGCGTGAGCGCGTTGATCGTCTTCGGACGGTTGAGCCGGACAATCCCCGCCGCGCCTTCGCGGCAAACGATCAGGTCTTTTTCCGGCGTCTCCGCCATTGCCGCATGCGCGCTCATCGCGCGCCCTCGATCAATTTTCGGGCGACAATCACGCGCATGATTTCGTTGGTTCCTTCAAGAATTTGATGCACGCGCAGATCCCTGACGATTTTCTCGATACCGTATTCCGACAGATAGCCATATCCGCCGTGCAATTGCAGCGCCTGATTGGCGATCTCGAATCCTGCGTCGGTTCCGAAGCGCTTGGCCATGGCACAGAGCATGGTCGCATCGGGGTCCTTGCGGTCAAGCGCCGCGGCAGCCCGCCACAGGAACGTGCGCGCGGCCTCCAGTTCGATCGCCATGTCGGCGAGACGAAACTGCAAGGCCTGGAATTCATCGAGGCGCTGACCGAAGGCCCTGCGCTCTTTCATGTAGGCGAGCGACTTGTCGAGCGCCGATTGCGCGCCGCCAAGCGAGCACGCGGCGATGTTGAGCCGTCCGCCATCGAGACCAGCCATCGCGACCTTGAAGCCGATGCCCTCCTCGCCAAGGCGATTGGCGACGGGCACGCGGGCATTCTCGAAAATCACCGCACGGGTCGGCTGCGCGTTCCAGCCCATCTTGCGCTCGTTCGCGCCGAACGAGAGGCCTGGCGTGTCGCGATCGATCACCAGCGTGGAGACACCATGTGCGCCCTCACCGCCCGTGCGAACCATCGCGACGTAGATGTCGCTGGTTCCTGCGCCGGAGATGAACTGCTTCTGTCCGTTGAGAACGTAATGATCGCCGTCACGCACCGCGCGAGTCGAAAGTGCCGCGGCATCCGAGCCCGCGCCCGGCTCGGTCAGAGCGTAGCTCGCGATCAGTTCCATGGTGCAGAGACGCGGCAGCCATTTCTGACGCTGCGTGTCCGAGCCATAGGCATCAATCATCCACGATGCCATGTTGTGGATCGAAATAAACGACGACACCGTCGGACATCCCGTCGCCAGCGCTTCGAAGATCAGCGCCGCATCGAACCGCGTCAACGCCGAGCCGCCGACATCGTCACGGATATAGATGCCGCCGATGCCGAGGGCCGCCGCTTCGCGCATCACATCGACGGGGAAAAACTTTTCCTCATCCCATTTCTGCGCGAACGGGGCGATTTTTTCGGCCGCGAACTCGCGCGCCATGTCGCGAACCGCGATTTGATCCTCGGTCAGGGCGAATTGCATGGCGCGCTCGCTTACTAGTTCAGTTCATCGTTGGGATAGAGAACTCCGCGCCATCCTTGACGCCGGAGGGCCAGCGCGAGGTGACAGTCTTGGTCTTGGTATAGAAGCGGATCGAATCCGGACCGTGCTGGTTGAGATCGCCGAATCCGGATTTCTTCCAGCCGCCGAAGGTGTAGTACGCGATCGGCACCGGGATCGGCACGTTGATGCCGACCATGCCAACATTGACCTTGGCCGCAAAGTCGCGCGCCGCGTCGCCGTCGCGGGTGAAGATCGCAACGCCGTTGCCGTAGTCGTGGTCGGACGGCAGCGCCAGTGCTTCATTGTAGTCCTTGGCACGGACCACCGAGAGGACCGGTCCGAAGATCTCTTCCTTGTAGATCCGCATGTCCTTGGTGACGTTGTCGAACAGACAGCCGCCCATATAGAAGCCCTTCTCATAGCCCTGCATCTTGAAGCCGCGGCCGTCGACCGCAAGCTTCGCGCCTTCCTTGATGCCGACCTCGACGTAGTCCTTCACGCGCTCCAGCGCCGCCTTGGTCACCAAGGGGCCGAAGTCGGCGCTTGGGTCGGTCGAGGGGCCGATCTTCAGGCTCTCGACCCGCGGAATCAGCTTCTCCATCAGGCGGTCCGCGGTGGTCTTGCCCACCGGCACTGCGACCGAGATCGCCATGCAGCGCTCGCCGGCCGAGCCGTAGCCTGCGCCGATCAGCGCATCCACGGTCTGGTCCATGTCGGCATCCGGCATGATAATGGCGTGGTTCTTCGCGCCGCCGAAGCATTGCGCGCGCTTGTTGCTGGCTGCGGCGCGCTCATAGATGTACTGCGCGATCGGCGAGGAGCCGACAAAGCCGATGGCGCGGATATCCGGATCATCGAGAATCGCGTCGACCGCTTCCTTGTCGCCGTTGACCACATTGAGAATACCGGCGGGCAGTCCCGCCTCGATCATCAGCGCGGCCAGCGCCATCGGCACGCCGGGATCGCGTTCGGAAGGCTTGAGGATGAAGGCGTTGCCGCAGGCAATCGCGGGCGCGAACTTCCACATCGGGATCATTGCCGGGAAATTGAACGGGGTGATACCGGCGACCACGCCGAGCGGCTGGCGCATCGAATAGATGTCAATGCCGGGACCGGCGCCTTCGGTGTACTCGCCCTTCATCAGGTGCGGAATACCGCAGGCGAACTCCGCCACCTCGAGCCCGCGCTGGATGTCGCCCTTGGCGTCGGGTACCGTCTTGCCGTGTTCGCGCGCCAGCAAATCCGCCAGCTTGTCGTAGTCGCGCTGCACCAGCTCAACGAACTTCATCATCACCCGCGCGCGGCGCTGCGGATTGGTGTTGGCCCATGCTTCCTGCGCGGCCTTGGCATTCTCGACGGCCGCACGCACTTCCGCTTTGGTCGCCAGTGCAACCTGGGCCTGAACCTCGCCCGTCATCGGCTCAAACACGTCCGCAAAACGGCCCGACGTGCCCTTGACCTCGCGGCCTCCAACGAAATGACCAATCGTGCGCATGCGTATCCTCCAAAAGCGTGTGTTTGGAGGCTTTTAGCACCGCCGATACCGAGTTTGGAACCGGGTTCTGCGCACAGCACGGTGGCGCGCAATGCAAAGAGACCGGGCCGCTCAACTCTCGGTTTTGGCAGCTTTAGGCTTCTTCGTGCGCGGTTTCGGCACATTCTCGCATCGCAGGGCCGCCCGGCGGCCGGCGCTCAGGATTTCGTCGGAGAATTCACTCGTACCCGTGGCACGCGCCAGAATCATCGCCCCAATCATGGTCGAGATGACACCGATGGCTTCGCGGCGGGCTGTCTTCGGCGACAGCTCCGGGAATTGCTCAACGAGCATCGTGATCATGTCTTCAAGCTTACTGGCGAAAACCTTGCGTGTTTTGGGACTCGCGCGGGATACCTCGATACCCAGCGACGGTAAGGCGCAGCCGTTGCCAACGTCGTCGCGGTGCTCGGCCGTAAGATAACCGTTTACGATCGCGGCGAGACGCTCGCCTTCGGACTCTCGCTCCGCGCGTTTCCGCCATAGTCCGGTCATCTGCTGCATCGCATGGGCGAAGGCCTCACCAATCAGAGCGTCGCGTGACGGAAAGTGAGCGTAGAACCCGCCGTGGGTGAGACCGGCCTCCTTCATCAACTCGGCGACACCGATGCTCGCCGCCCCGCGCTCGCGCAGCCGCACAGAGGCGTTCTTCACAATCCGGGCATGGGTCTCAGCCTTGTGATCCTTCGAATAGCGCATCGCCGCCTCATCAAATGTCCTAGATCATATAATAGCACATTCCAGAGCCAGAAGCGCTCATTTCGCACTGTAAAATAGCTGCCATGCGTGGATTTGACGGCAGGAAAGAGATCGCGCACCATTCGCGCCCACTCGCTGCAACGCGCAACTGTCAGGCTCCATAAAAATGCAGACAATCAACGATTATTGCAACGTCGCACGCGGCGAAAACGGCATCGCACAATTAACAATCTGCAATGCGGGTTCGCTCAATATCATGAACTCCGCCGTCATCCGCGGCGTTCGCGAAGGGCTGGAGCTTCTCGCCAGGGACTCCAGCATCCGCGTGCTGGTCGTGAGGGGCTCGGGCGAGAAAAGCATGATCGGCGGAGCGGACATCAAGGAGATGGCGACGCTCGATCAGGCTTCGGCTGAAAAGTTTATCACCGGCTTGCGCGACCTGTGCGAAGCAGTTCGACAGTTTCCTGCTCCGGTCATCGCACGCTTGCGCGGATGGTGCCTCGGCGGCGGACTGGAGTTCGCCGCGGCGTGCGATCTGCGCATCGCATCGCAAGATGCCAAATTCGGGATGCCGGAGGTGAAGGTCGGCATTCCGTCGGTGATCCATGCGGCGTTGTTGCCTCGGCTAATTGGCTGGGCGCGCGCCCGCTGGCTGATCCTGACTGCGGCGACCATCGATGCGCCGACGGCACTCAACTGGGGATTGGTCGATCAGGTCGCGCCCGAGACCGACCTCGACGCAGCGATCGCAACAACGGCTGCTGCGATCGCGGAGTGCGGCCCCGAAGCCATGCGGAGCCAAAAGGCGCTGCTGAGACAGTGGGAGGAACTTCCGCTCACCGAATCCATCAATCTGAGCGTCGGCGTCTTCGGGAAGTCGTTCCTGACCGGCGAACCCCAGCGCCACATGCAGGCATTCCTCGACAAACGAAAATAATTCATCCGTCATACGAAAATATCTCATGCCACTGGCATGCCAAGGCATGTTTTAAACGTCTGGCTGCTTGTCCGCGCGCGATTCATGCTTTTATTGTCATGGCGCGGATTGCTATTTCCGCATCTTTTCATATGATGCATGTCATCTAACACGGCGATGCCCGTGCGCGAACCAGGAGAGTTGCATGTCTACGTCCGATCCCGTTGTCATCGTATCCGCAGTCCGCACTCCCCTTGGCCGCTTTCAGGGCGACCTGTCTTCGTTCAGCGCACATAATCTCGGTTCGCATGCGATCGGCGCTGCCCTTGAGCGCGCGAAACTCTCGCCCGACCGAATCGACGAAGTTCTGATGGGCTGCGTTCTGCCGGCCGGACAAGGTCAGGCCCCTGCCCGCCAGGCGGCACGCGGCGCAAAGCTGCCGGATGCCACCGGAGCCACCACCGTCAACAAGGTGTGCGGTTCGGGTATGAAGGCCACCATGCTTGCTCACGACATCATCAACGCAGGCTCGGCAGACATCGTCATCTCCGGCGGCATGGAGAGCATGACCAATGCACCGTACCTGCTCCAGAAGGCGCGTGGCGGTTATCGCGTCGGTCACGACCGCATCATCGATCACATGATGATGGATGGTCTCGAGGACGCCTACGAGACCGGCCGCTCGATGGGCGATTTCGGCGAAGCCGCGGCGGAAGCCTATCAGTTCAGCCGCAAGGATCAGGACGACTACGCGATTGAAACGCTGACGCGAGCGCGCAATGCCGTCGAAAGCGGAGCATTCAAGAAGGAAATTGCGCCCATCTCAGTGAAAGAGAAAGCAGGCGTTCGCGTCGTTGAGAATGACGAACATCCGCTGAAAGTCGATCCCGCCAAGATTCCGAACCTGAAGCCTGCGTTCCGGCCCAACGGCACGATTACGCCGGCGGCTTCCTCGGCCAATGCCGATGGCGCCGCTGCGCTGGTTCTGACCCGCCGCTCTATCGCTGAGCGCGAGGGTCTGCCAATTCTCGCTGAAATCAAGGGTCATTCGACGCACAGCCAGGCCCCGGACTGGTTCACAACCGCCCCGATTCCGGCAATCCGCAAACTTCTCGATAAGATCGGCTGGACCGCAAGCGATGTCGACCTCTACGAGATCAATGAAGCCTTCGCGGTAGTGCCTATGGCGGCGGCACGGGATCTTGGAATTCCGCGCGACAAACTCAACGTCAATGGCGGCGCATGCGCGCTCGGCCATCCCATCGGCGCAACCGGCGCACGGCTGATCGTGACGCTGCTGTATGCGATGGAAAAGAACAACGTCCAGCGTGGCATCGCTTCGCTGTGCATTGGCGGCGGCGAAGCAACCGCCATCGCGGTCGAGCGCAAGCTCAACTGATCGCGCCGCATAAACTTGTCAGGCACCGGCGGAATTTCCGCCGGTGCCGCAAGCCTGGCTAGATTTACAATTTCTAGTGTCTTCTGAAGCGAACTTCGGATTCTGGACACTAGTGCAACCTGTGGTGAGATCGTGAAGCGAAGCAGCGCGATACGACGGATCGTCGTCACTGGAATGGGTGCCGTGTCTCCGCTTGGCTCTGGCGTAGAGGCCAACTGGTCACGGCTGATTGCCGGGCAATCCGGCGTCCGCGCCTTGTCGGATAATGTCGCGGCTGACCTGCCGGTGAAAGCCTGCGGCATTGTCCCTGATATCGTCGAAGATCCGGAATTCGGATTCGATCCTGATCGCGCGATTCCGAAAAAAGATCAGAAGAAGATGGACCGCTTCATCCAGTTCGCCATGGCGGCGTCAGACGAAGCCATCGCCCAGGCCGGATGGAAACCGGAAGATGCGCGGTCGCGCGAACGCACGGCAACCATTATCGCCTCCGGGGTCGGCGGATTTCCCGCGATCGTCGACGCGGTCCGCACCACCGACGAACGCGGCGTGCGCCGCCTCTCGCCTTTCACCGTACCATCGTTCCTTGTGAACCTCGCAGCGGGACAGGTTTCCATCCGTCATGGCTTCAAGGGAGCGCTTGGTGCGCCGGTGACGGCTTGCGCGGCGGGCGTACAAGCCATCGGCGACGCCGCGCGCCTTCTTCTCGCGGGTGAAGCGGATGTCGCGATAGCCGGTGGCGCCGAAGCCTGTATTGATCGTGTCAGCCTCGGCGGATTCGCCGCCGCGCGCGCTCTCTCGACCAATTTCAACGACGATCCGCAGCGCGCATCACGCCCCTTCGACCGTGACCGCGACGGCTTCGTGATGGGCGAAGGCGCGGGTATCCTGGTTATCGAAACACTTGACCATGCGCTCAGCCGCGGAGCGACACCGATCGCTGAACTCGTCGGCTACGGCACCACGTCCGACGCCTATCACATGACCGCTGGACCGGAAGATGGCGACGGAGCACGGCGCTCGATCGAGATAGCGCTTCGGCAGGCAGGAATTTCGCCGATCGAAGTGCAGCATCTCAACGCACATGCGACCTCGACGCCCGTCGGCGACAATGGTGAACTAGCGGCGATCAAAGCCGTGTTCGGGACTGAGGGCGGGGTCGCGGTCAGTTCGACAAAGTCCGCAACGGGACACCTGCTCGGTGCGGCTGGCGGACTCGAGGCGATCTTCTCGGTGCTGGCTCTGCGCGATCAGATTGCGCCTGCAACACTCAATCTGGATCACCCGGATGCGGCGGCTGAAGGCGTCGACCTCGTCCGCGGCGCCGCGCGGCCGATGGCCATCGAGCATGTCTTGTCGAACGGATTCGGTTTCGGCGGCGTCAATGCGAGTGTCCTGTTCCGCGCCTGGTAAGGCGCGGCCACACTGTGGAAGCCTAGTTTGACGCCGGCTTGCGCAGCCGCTTGTTCTTCGCGGTGAGATAGTCTCGCGTAACGGCTGTCGCGCCCCGCCCGGGCCTGTACATCAATTCGTCCGAAGAAACGGCGCGACCTGATATAGAGCGCAAGACCAGCGGCGCAATTGCCGACCCGCTGCCGCGGTCGACCGCAACGACCGGCTCATTGCCGCGTCCCGATACCCATCGATCGCCCCACTGCATGATCGCCATCAGCGCGACCTGAAACTCCTTGGCCTTCACTGTCGGGACGTACTCAAACCGCGTTCCCCGCTTACCGACATCCATCTGCATCAGCATTCCCTCTTCCACGAGATGCCGGAGCCGATCCGTGAGCGTATTCCGCGCAATGCCAAGACCGCGCGTAAATCCCTCGAATGTACGGATTCCTGCCAGCGCATCCCGCAAGACCAAAAGCGACCACGCGTCGCCGAACACCGCGAGCGAACGGGCAATCGAACAGTTCAACCGGCTGAAAGAGGGTTCCCGCATACCAGTCATATCCTCCATTTAATTGCGAATTAAGACTAGTTGCAATATCGAACTATTTACAACATCTTGCATCAAGCCGCCAAGCGGTGATTATGGGAGAGCAGCATGCACAGCGTTCAGATCAATGCTTTCGGCAAGCCATGGGAAGTTGTCGAGACCGTCAGCCTTCCCGATCCCGGCGCACCCGGTGCAGGTGAGATCGTCGTCGACATGGAATTTTCTCCGATCAACCCGTCCGATCTCGTGCTGATCCGCGGCCTTTACGGCGTGAAACCTAAACTCCCCGCGCCGGTTGGCACTGAAGGCGTTGCGCGCGTTGTCCAAATCGGTTCGGGTGTGACCGGCATCAGGGAAGGCGACCGCGTATTGTTTCCGCAGGGCGCATCGACGTGGCTCACGCGCGCCAAGGTCAACGCCGAAGGTTTGTTCGCGCTGCCGGATCGTGCCGATCCCCAACAGCTCTCGATGCTGATGGTCAATCCGCCGACCGCCTATCTCATGTTGACCGAATACGTTTCGCTCAAGAAAGGCGATTGGGTTCTTCAGACGGCCGGGAATTCAGGCGTCGGCCGCGCTGTGATTGCTATCGCCAAACAAATGGGCATTCACACGGTGAGCATCGTGCGCCGCCCCGAACTTGTCGATGAACTGAAAAAGCTCGGTGCCGACGTGGTTCTGGTGGAAGGACCGGACCTCGCCAAGCGGGTCAGGGAAGCGACCGACAAAGCCAAAATCATGCTGGCGCTCGATTGCGTCGGCGGACCCGGCCTGATGGCCGTGAACGACTGCCTTGCCAATGGCGGCACCCTGGTCGCCTTTGGCGTGATGAGCGGAGGCCCAGGTCCTTTCTTCACCGCACCGAACATTTTCCGCGACCTGACGCTGAAAGGCTTCTGGCTGTTGAACTGGTTCAACAAAAACCCGACCGAGCGGGTGGTTGAGGTCCAGAAGAAAATGGCCGGCTGGATCGCCGACGGCACGCTCTTCACGCCAATTGAGGCCACCTACCCGCTCAGCGAGTCCGCGGCCGCGCTGTCTCATTCCGCGAAAGGCACTGGAAAAATCCTGTTCAAGGGTGGCTGACGCGACCGAGCCAAGGGGCGGTGCATGGCTGGCCCCTCCTGTTCATCTCTTCGGGGGTGGCCTAAGAAAGCACCCAGCAACTGGAGTGCCCCATGAACCAGCCAGCCATCGACGCCCGCAATGCCGATCAGATCGCCTACTGGAATGGTCCAGGCGGCCGCCACTGGACCGAGCGGCAGCAGCTTCAGGACGTCGTCCTTGCGCCGGTATCCAAAATTCTGATCGAGCGCGCTGCCGTCAAGAACGGGGAAGCTGTCATCGATATCGGCTGCGGCTGTGGAGCCACATCCTTTGACCTTTTGAAGCAGGTTGGCTCCACGGGCCGTGTCACTGGTGTCGACATTTCCGAGCCGATGCTGGGCCGGGCTCGAGAGCTTGCTCCTGCGAATGCGCCGATCGAGTTCGTGCTGGCGGACGCGACAGTGTATCCATTCGCCCCCGAGAGCGCGGACCTGCTGTTCTCCCGCTTCGGAGTCATGTTCTTTGCGCAGCCCTCGGACTCCTTTGCGAACATGCGCAAGGCGCTACGGCCGGGTGGCCGTCTCGCGTTCGCCTGCTGGCGGACACCACGCGATAATCCATGGATGATGCTCGGCCTTCAGGAGGCATACAAATACGTGCCGAAGCTTCCTGAAATGAAGCCGGATGACCCGGGCCCGTTCTCATTCGCGAACGAGGAGCGGGTCCGCAGCATCCTTGGCGAGGCGGGTTTCTTGAATATCGAGACGGAGCGAGCTGATTTTTCGCTCGACATCGCAACTGGCCGCGGCCTCGAAGCGGCCATCGAGACGACCCTTGCGATCGGTCCCACCAGCCGCGCCCTCGAAAATCAGCCGCCGGACAAGATCGAAGCAACCACGCAATCGATTCGCACGATGCTCGCAGCGCATCAGAAGGGCGACACCGTCCCCCTCGGCGGTTCAATCTGGATCGTTACGGCCACGAACAGCCGGTAGTCCCTCGCATCTGAACTCCCTGTCCGCACGGCCCGCATGTTGCTGCGCGGGAACATAACATCGTCCTCAGCACTTATTCGTATCCGGCAATTCATTGCGGAGACAACGATGGCGCGGAAATACTCCAAGGGGGCAGCCAGGAAAGTCGCGCGTGCGATGCACAAGCGAAAAAAAGGGACGTTGAAGAGCGGACGATCCGGAAAAACGGTCAAGAGCCGGAAGCAAGCCATCGCAATTGGCCTCTCCGAAGCCCGGAAGGAAGGGAAAAAGGTGCCCGCGAAGAAGTCCGCACCAAAAAGCCGGAAGACAAAAAAGGCAAAGAAGGCGAAGCGATCGAAATCCTAGACGCGCAGACGCCACGTGTATCGAGGTTGCCGAGTAATGCCTATGGCTGATGTGGTTTTCCACCGGCCAGAGCCTGCCCGCTCGACAAGGCCAAAGCGGACTTTTAGTCTGCGCGCCGAACCCCGGGGACAGGCTGAGTGATGCTACGCAAGATCTGTTGTGCGCTGGCGCTTGCAGTTGCCTTGTTCGTGCAGCCCGGAGCAGCCGTCGCGCAATCCGATGCCAGCGTTGAGATCACCTTCTGGAATTCGGTGAAAGACTCGCGAAACCCCGCTGAAATCTCAGCCTACCTCGACAAATATCCGAACGGCACATTCGCAGCACTTGCCAGGATACGGCTGGACGCGCTGAAGCAAAAAGCTGCCCAGCCCCCCGGTGAACAATGGGCGGCCATCGGATTTGCGGCGCGCGGCGCTTGGGGCGCCGTGTGGCAGAAGGCGACGCGGGACGAGGCTGAGGCGCGTGCCCTGACCCTTTGCGTCAACAACGGCGGGCGTGGCTGCAAGGTGTCATCCACGACCAAGTGCGGTGCGATGTCGTTCTATACCACGCGTATCCGCCGGACCCGTTATTGGGGCGCATTCACCGCCGAGGGTCCGACGCTCGGTCAAGCCATCGATGCTGCCTCTGCGCGATGCCGCAAGGAAGGCCGCAGCCCGTCAGATTGCAACATCCGGGCTTCTTTCTGCGCGGATGGCAGCCACCGGGGTTGATTGCATCAGGTGTCCCGCGCGACTTCTATTCCACCGGGATCACGTCCACCGCCACCGCAAGCTTCTGCTTGCGCGATCCGACGATAATCCCATCGACCGGCGAGACGTCGGTGTAGTCGCGGCCAACCGCCAGAATGACATGATCATTGCCGATCACCAGATCGTTGGTGGGATCGAACCCCATCCATCCGATCTCGCCGCCGCACCAGACCGACACCCACGCATGCGTCGCATCCGCCCCCTGGAGCCGCGGCCGCCCCGGCGGCGGCGTGGTCCGCAGATAGCCGCTGACGTAAGCCGCAGGCAAACCGAGACCGCGCAGCCCCGCGATCATGACATGTGCGAAATCCTGACAGACCCCTCGCCGCTTCCTGAAGACATCCAGCAACGGCGTCGAGATTTCCGTCGCCTTTGAGTCATAGACAAAATCACGGTTGATCCGCCGCATCAGTTGGACCGCCGAGACGAATATCCCACCACCGGCCGGAAAGCATTCCGCAGCATAGTCCGTGATAGTCGGCTGGATCGGCACCAATGGGCTGGCGAACAAGTATCCGACGGGAGAGACCGCTGCGAGACCATTCGACGTGAAGGCAGCCTCGCGCACTTGTTCCCAGCCGGGAGAGGCCATGTCGCGCGGCAGAGCAGTGCGCGTAACATCCACGCGCGATCGCGCATCAATACGCAGAGCACGATGTGCCGCCTCAATCACGATGCTTTCGGTACGGATGCCGAAGAAGTCCGTTCTCAGCGTCCGTTCCAACGGGACAGGCTTGATTTCAACGTGATGCGAGATCAATTCTTGGCCATCGCCGCTTTTTGGCTCAAGCCTTAGTGAGCAGCGCGCGAAGCTCACTGGGCTCTCGTAGGAGTACGTGGTGACATGACGAATGTCGTAAATCACGCAAACCCCGTGAGCTTCTCGGGCCGCAGCGCGAGACTGCCGTGCGGGAAATAATGGGATCCAATGGCATTGGCCAGATTCAGCAGATCCTGCTCCAGCGAGAACAGAGTCTTGGCATCGAACGACTCTGCGTCGCCGGCGATCATCGTGGCCTGAAGAGTAACGGCCAGACGATGCGGCGGATCGATCAGCCCGCCCTCGCGCATGCTCGGGAGGCTGGCGATGTGCTCGTTGAGCGCCGCGATCTGAAACGCCACCGAACGCGGATTGAAGGCATCCAGCACAACCAGATCGCGCACCGGCGCGAGTACCGGCCCGACAAGATAGCGCGAACGGTAGGTGATCTGGCAATCGACCAGCGTCAACAGCAGGTCGAGGTCCTCGGCTGTCGCCTTGTCGTCGGCGAACTGGCGTGCAAAACGCGCTGTATTGATGGCGCGCTCGGCTCGGCGCCCCATCTCGAGAAAGCGCCAGCCAGCAGCGCGGTTCATGTTCTCCTGCGCAAGGCCTGCGAATGTCGCCAGCGATTGCAGGGTCCATTCCGCAGCTTCGAGCAAGGCTTCGTCGTCTTCGGCTTTCTCCGACAGGCGCTCGACCATGCCGGTGATGACATGCCACGCATCCGGCGAAAGGCGCTCGCGCAATGTTGTCGCGGTGCGTTGTGCGGAACGAACCAGCGACAGCGCCGAGCCGAACTTGTCCTTGGCCTGCAGCGCTTGCGCCGCCGTGGTCGCCAGCTTGGTGCGCGTCGATGGCGAGGTGGCACCCCAGGCAACAAGCAGGCGTTGTATACGCTCGATCACCGGCTGCATCGGCGACGGTCCCTTGCCGGGTTCGCGCAATGCCCCGCCAAGCGCGCGGACCAGCCGCAAGGTCGCCTCGGCCCGTTCCAGATAACGGCCGAGCCAGAACAGATTGTCCGCCGCACGACTCGGCACCCATCCGGCAATGCGTCTGATCCGAACGGCATCGCTCGGCGGCAGCAACGTGGACGTCGCAACTTCCTTCTCCGATACAACCCAGACGTCAGCGGCGCGTGCGCCCTCGCCCATTGAGACTGCGCGCGCGTCGGGCTTGTCGGCGATACGGCAAAATCCTCCCGGCAGGATGGTCCAGCCATTCGGCGTAGCCGCGGCGAAAACCCGGAGAACAAACGGACGCGGAGAGATGTGCCCGTTGTCCCACACCGGCGTCGTGGAGAGCCGAACCATCTCCTGTCCGACATAGTCGATGCCGCGCTTGCTGATGGCATCGACCAATTGCGCGCGCTCTTCCTGTGAAAGTGAGCCGCCAACGATCGGACCACGCCCCGGAAAACCGGGCACAGACTGGCCGTAAGCGCCCTCGATCGCCATCTCGTCAAGGCGCGAAAGCACCTCCTCGCGGGCGGATTTCTGCCCACACCACCACGTGGCGATGTGCGGCATCTTGAGGTCTTCGCCGAAGAAGCGCTGGCTCAAGCTCGGCAGGAAACCGAGCAGCGTCCGCGCTTCCATCACGCCGGAACCCGGCATGTTGGCGACGGCCACGCCACCCTTTCGGATGACATCGATCAGCCCCGGAACGCCGAGCATGGAACGCGCGTCGAGTTCAAGGGGATCGAGGAAGTTCGAGTCGACACGCCGCAACAAAACATCGAGGCGCTTCAGGCCGGCAACGGTGCGGACGTGCAACCGATCCTCGCTCACCGCGAGGTCATCGCCCTCCACCAGCAGGAAACCGAGATAGCGCGCCAGCGTGGCATGTTCGGAATAGGTTTCACTGGAATTGCCCGGTGTCAGCAGGCCGATGCGCGGTTCGTCGCGATCGGCAATGGCCCGCAGGCTGTCGCGGAACGCCTCAAAGAACGGGGCAACCCGTTCGACATTCATCGACGTGTAGAGGTTCGTCAGTGCGCGCGACAGCACCAGCCGGTTTTCGAGCGCATAGCCCGCGCCGGACGGCGCCTGTGTGCGATCATTCAACACCCACCAGCGCCCGTCGGGGCCGCGGCCGATGTCGGCGGCGTAGAGATTGAGATACTGCCCGCCGGGCGGCGTCACACCGCAAACCGAGCGCAGATATTCCGCGCTGCCGGCGACGGCAGCCGCAGGCAACGCGCCTTCAGCAATCAACCTGCCTTCGCCATACAGATCGCGCAAAATCCGTTCGAAAAGCTCCGCGCGCTGGGCGACGCCTTCCGAAATCTGCCTCCATTCGCTCTCGCCGATCAAAAGCGGCAAATGGCTAAGCGGCCACGAACGATCCGCAGCCTCGCCCGGGGCGCGATACGTGACGCCGGCGTCGCGCATATGCTGATCGGCGGACGCAAAACGGCGTTCGATCTCGCCCGGCGAAAGCGTCGAGAACGCGTCGAAGAACCGGGTCCATACCTCGCGGGGCTGGCCCTCTGCGTCAAGGAATTCGTCCGGAATTCCGGGCAACGGCGCATAACCACGGGTGCAATCCAGAAGATCGCGCTGCGCTGCTCGCGGTGCCTTTTCTCCGCTGTCCGTGTCCGCCATCCCGACTCGCTTTCTGTTTTTCGCGATAACTTCGCCGATTATGGCGGCGGCCTCAATGCGGGAGCGGTGTCCGGAGGTCCAGAGTCAGGGGAAATTCGAGGGTTCGTTCCTCGGAAGGCACAGTTATCGGCCCCGGCGTGTGCCCGTGGTCCTGAAAGCGGGCAAGCCGCCTCGCCTCGGCCTCATAGCTGTTGACCGGCTTGGTATCGTAACTCCGCCCCCCTGGATGGGCGACATGATAGACGCAGCCACCCAGCGAGCGGTTATTCCATGTGTCGAGAATGTCAAAAGTCAACGGTGCATGTACCGGGATCGTCGGATGGAGACCCGACGATGGCTGCCATGCCTTGAAGCGCACACCCGCCACGGCCTCGCCCGCGCGTCCAGTATTCGTCGTCGGCAGCCGGCGACCATTGCAGGTGATCACATGCCGTCCTTCGATGAAGTCATTGACTTTGACCTGCAAGCGCTCAACGGACGAATCGACGTAACGCACCGTGCCACCGCCGGAGCTTTCCTCACCCAGCACATGCCAGGGCTCGAGGGCTTGACGCAGTTCAAGCGTCACACCGCCATGCTGGACGCTACCGAAGACCGGAAAACGAAACTCTAGTTGCGCCTCGAACCATTCCGGCTCGAAGTCGTAACCTGCCTGTTTCAGATCCGAGAGCACGCTCCTGAAATCCTCCCAGAGGAAATGCGGCAGCATGAAGCGATCATGCAAAGTCGTACCCCAGCGCACGAAGCGGCCATCCTGCGGCTCGCGCCAGAACTTCGCGATCAACGCGCGGATCACAAGCTGCTGCGCGAGACTCATGCGCGCGTCCGGTGGCATTTCCAATGCCCGGAATTCGACAAGACCGAGACGGCCTGTGGGGCTGTCCGGCGAATAAAGTTTGTCGATGCAAATTTCGGCACGATGGGTGTTGCCGGTAATGTCCACCAGCAAATGCCGGAAGGTACGATCGACCAGCCATAACGGCACTTTCTCGCCCCTCGGCGGGATTTTCGAGATCGCGATTTCCAGTTCGTAGAGCGCGTCGTGCCTGGCTTCATCGATGCGCGGGGCCTGGCTGGTCGGGCCGATGAACATGCCGGAAAACAGATAGGACAGCGATGGGTGGCGCTGCCAATACAGCACCACGCTCTTGAGCAGATCTGGGCGCCGCAGAAACGGTGAGTCTGCAGGCGTGCCCCCGCCTACAACGACGTGGTTGCCGCCGCCGGTGCCGGTGTGTCGGCCATCGATCAGGAAACGGTTCGCGCCGAGGCGGACATGCGCCGCCTCCTGATACAGGCTGATGGTCGTCTCTACGATTTCGCGCCAGTTCTTCGCCGGATGAATATTGATTTCGATCACACCGGGATCCGGGGTGACCTTGATGACCTCGACACGCGGATCATAGGGCGGGGCATAACCTTCGACATGAACCTGAAGCTTCATGTCCTCGGCGGTCGCTTCCACCACCGCAATCAGTTCGAGATAGTCCTCGAGCTTCTCCACCGGCGGCATGAACGCGCAGAGAATGCCGTCGCGGATCTCAATGGATAGCGCTGTGCGGACGCCGCCCTTTCCCCCGGCCTGCTGCTCCTGAATAAACTGGCGCGGCCCGCCATCCGCCAGTGTTCCACCGTCGAAGACAGGTGGCTGAGGCGCAGCTGGAGCGTCGAACACCGGCAGCGCTTCGCGTTCTTCCGTCGGATCCTGCTCAACGATATAGGGGTAATCTTCCGGCGGAATCCATTGCAGCGAATTCATCGGCAGCCGCAGACCGAGAGGTGAATCACCCGGCATCAGAAACAGATTTCCGCGCCGCAGATTCCATTTCTCACTGCGCCAGCGGCTGGCGGCCCTCGCATTCCAGCGTTGCACCGGCAGCACGAAACCGCGCGGCACGTTCAGCCCCTGCTGAAACACCTGCGCCATGCGCGAACGTTCCTCTGGATCAGCGAGTTTCGAATCGCTCGGATCGACATTGCCCGGAAGGCTGTTCTCCTTCAGCAGCCAGTGCGCCTGATCTTCATAGGCTGGCAGCACATTGCCAGCATCGACACCGAGCTTTTCGGCAATGCCAGCCGCGAATTTTTCGGCCTGCTCGATCTTCGCAGAGCGCGGCCCTTCCATCGGCGCGATCAGATCGGGGTTGCGCCAAATCGGAACGCCATCCTTGCGCCAGTAAAGCCCAAAGGCCCAGCGCGGCAGGCTTTCGCCCGGATACCATTTGCCTTGCCCGTAATGCAGGAGGCCGCCCGGCGCGAAGCGTGTGCGCAGCCGGCGGATCAGATCATCGGCAATGCCGCGCTTGGTGGGGCCAACCGCGGCAACGTTCCACTCTGCGGATTCCAGATCGTCCATCGACACAAACGTGGGCTCGCCGCCCATCGTCAGACGCACATCGTCGGCTGCAAGATCGACATCGACCTTTTCACCCAGTGCATCCAAACGCCGCCATGAGTCGTCCGAGAACGGCTTGGTGATGCGCGGCGCTTCGTTGACGCGCGTCACCTTCATCTCGAAACCGAAATCGACATTGGCCGAGCTGACATTGCCGCTGATCGGCGCAGCGGTCCGGTAGTGCGGAGACGCCGCGACGGGGATGTGCCCCTCCCCCGTCAGCATAGCCGACGTCACATCGAAACCGATCCATCCGGCGCCAGGCAGATAAACCTCCGCCCACGCGTGAAGATCCGTGAAGTCAGTCTCGACTTCACGAGGCCCTTGCAGTGGATCAATGTCCGGACGCAACTGAATGAGATAACCGGAAACAAAGCGCGCCGCCAATCCCAGATTGCGCAGCGCCTGGATCAGAAGCCAGGCGGAATCGCGGCATGAGCCCGCGCCGCTCCGCAACGTCTCTTCGGGGGTCTGAATCCCGGGCTCCATGCGGATGACGTAGTTGATCCTGTCGCGCAGCTTCGCGTTAAGCTCGACAAGGAAGTTCACGGTATTGGCTGGTTCGCGCGGAATGCCCGCGAGATACTCCGCAAGCAACGGAGTGACCGGTTCGGTCTTCAGATACGGCGCAAGCTCGTCGGCAAGATCGGATGGATACTGGAACGGAAATGTTTCCGCGTATGGCTCAACAAAAAAGTCGAACGGATTGACCACCGCCATGTCGGCGATGAAATCCACCTCGATCTTGAATTCGAGCGTTGGTTCGGGAAACACGAAGCGCGCGAGCCAGTTCCCTTGCGGATCCTGCTGCCAGTTGACGAAATGCTTCTCGGGCAGAACCTTCAGCGAATAGCTGGATACGCGCGTGCGCGAGTGTGGCGCCGGCCGCAACCGGATGACCTGCGGCCCAAGGCTGACCGGCTGGTCGTACCTATAATGTGTGACGTGATGCAGGGCGACGGCGATGGACACGGCGCAACAACCTCGATGGCTTGTTTTTTAAGCAGAACACCGGACTAAGCCTCTATCAAGCGCTAACAACGGGCAAGGACTGCCTAACGCATTGGCGAATCGGGGTTTCGTGCCGAAATGCCGAGCGATTTGATGCGCGACGCCAGAGTGGTCGGCTTGATGGCGAGCAGTTCCGCCGCGCCATCCTTGCCAAAAACCTTGCCGCCGGACGCCTTCAGCGCAGCCAGAATGTTGTTGCGTTCGTGCTCACGCATTTCATCGTCGGTCATGATAACCGGCGGCGCGCCATTTTTGGGACGCCGCGAGGCTGCTGCGAGCTCGGCTCCCGTTTGCTGAATGGGCAGGTCAATCCGCAGCCGGCCATTCTGCGCCAGGATGGCCGCGCGTTCGATCACGTTCTGTAACTCGCGGACATTGCCGGGCCAATCGTATAGCATCAGGCGGCGGACATCGCCTTCCGACAGGCGCAGATCGGATTTCAGCGATTTGCCTTCGCTGCTCAGGAAGTGCTGCGCAAGTAACGGAACGTCTTCGCGGCGATCCCGCAGCGGCACGGTTTCAACCGGAAACACATTGAGCCGGAAATAGAGGTCTTCGCGAAAGCGCCCCTGCTTCACTTCCTGTTTCAGTTCGCGATTGGTCGCGGCGATGACGCGGACATTGACCGCGCGCGTGCGCTCCTCACCGACGCGCTCGAAATGCCCCTCCTGCAATACGCGCAGCAGCTTGCCCTGAAGCTCAAGCGGGATTTCGCCGACCTCATCGAGAAACAGCGTCCCACCATCAGCCAGTTCAAACCGTCCGACACGATCACGCAATGCGCCGGTGAATGCGCCGCGAACGTGACCGAAGAATTCGCTCTCGAACAGCTCACGAGGGATAGCCGCGCAGTTTACGCGGATCAGGGGACGGTCGCTGCGCTGGCTCGCCTCGTGAATCGCGCGCGCGATCAGTTCCTTGCCGGTACCGGACTCGCCAGTGATCATCACGGTCGCATCCGTCGGTGCGACGAGACTCACCTGCCGCAGCGTCTTCTGCACCGCCGCAGTACGCCCGATGATACCTCGGGGATTGGTCTCGGTGCGGATTTCCTCCTGCAAATAGGCATTTTCCTGCTCGAGACGCTCGCGCAATTGATCGACTTCGGCGAGCGCTGCGCGAAGCTTTTCGTCGGCCTCGCGACGCTGACTGACATCGCGGAACACGATCACCGCGCCAACCACCACGCCACGGTCGCGGATCGGTGTGGACGTGTACTCGACCCATACCGGCGTGCCATCCTTGCGCCAGAACACCTCGTCATTAACCTGATGCACCGCGCCGTCGCGGAACGCGGCATAGATTGGACAGTCCTCGTGCGGGTAATGTCGTCCATCGTGGTGGGTATGATGCACTGTCGAGTGAATGTCTGTGCCGACCAGTTCCTCCGCCGACCAGCCGAGAATGCGTTCGGCGACGGGATTGACGAATGTGGTCTTGCCTTCGGCGTTGACCCCATAAATCCCCTCGCCCGCGGCGCGCAGGATCAACTGGTTCTCACGTTCGATATCGCGGAAAACGCGCTCGACGCGCTGCCAGGCTGCGATACCACCGCGCATGTGATCCTCCGCCGCGACATCGACCAGACGCCGGCGACGTTGTTCAAGATCGCTCATCGCCAACAGCATCAGCGGCGTGCCCTCCTGCGGGATCAGCGATCCGGTATACTCCAGCCGCAATTCGTTGCCCGCGGCGTGACGCGGCGTCAGCGACCTTGTCCAGAATGAGCCCCTGTTGAACACCGCCTGCGTGAAGACAATCAGCGTCGGCACTTGGCCCGCGTGCAAGGCGCTGATCTTCATCTGCCGAAGCAGCGCACGGTCGTATCCGAGCAGCGTGCATACAGCAGGGTTGGCATCGACGATGCGATCGCCATGAGGATCCAGCAGCATCATCGGCTCAGCCGCAAAATCGAAGGCGGCGCCCCACAGGTCGAAGCCCCTTTCCGATCCCGGCGATTGCGAAACGTCCATAATCCCTCATTACGAAATATCGTGATTTTTTTACGAAATGTCGTGTATCACGGAATTTCGTAATAAACAATGTTACAGCTGCGACGCGGGCGCATTGATAAACCGCGCAAAATGGGAGTGGCACGCGGTTTGCGTAGTGGATTGAAACGCCCATGCAGGAGGTTTCATGTCCACCTTCGACAATCCGTTCGATCCGAACCGCCGCCTCTCCTCTTTCGGATGCGCTTGCGGCCAACACACGAGCGAAGCCGAACACGAGGCCGCGCTCCAGCTCCAGACAGCGACCTCACAAAGCGACGAGCGGCGCTACGAAGGCGTCGTCGCCTCCGCCGTCATGCGCGCGATGTTTCCCCAGGATGCCGCGCGCCGCGCATTCCTGAAGTCCGTCGGTGCCGCCACGGCAATTGCTGCCGTCTCGCAGTTTTTCCCCCTGAAGACCGCTACCGAAGTGTTTGCGCAGGGCGCACCGCTGGAGAAGAAAGACCTCAAGGTCGGGTTCATTCCGATCACATGCGCTACGCCGATCATCATGGCGAAGCCGATGGGCTTCTATGAGAAGCAGGGCCTCAATGTCGAAGTGATCAAGACCGCCGGCTGGGCCGTGATCCGCGACAAGACTATCAACAAGGAATACGACGCAGCGCACATGCTCTCGCCGATGCCGATCGCGATTTCAATGGGCGCAGGCTCCAATCCAATTCCCTACACCATGCCAGCCGTCGAAAACATCAACGGTCAGGCCATCACCCTCGCCATCAAGCACAAGGACAAACGCAACCCGAAGGACTGGAAGGGCTTCAAGTTCGCGGTGCCGTTCGACTACTCGATGCACAATTACCTGTTGCGCTACTACCTTGCGGAGCACGGCATAGATCCCGATACCGACGTACAGATCCGTGCGGTGCCACCACCGGAAATGGTTGCGAACCTGCGCGCCGATAACATCGACGGCTTCCTTGGTCCAGATCCGATGAACCAGCGAGCGGTCTATGACGGTGTCGGCTTCATCCACATCCTGACGAAGGACATCTGGGAAGGCCATCCCTGCTGCGCGTTTGCGGCTTCCAAGGAATTCGTCACCACAATGCCCAACACCTATGCGGCGCTGCTGAAATCGATCATCGATGCAACGGCGTTTGCCCACAAGGCTGAGAACCGCAAGCAGATTGCGGAGGCGATCTCGCCGGCGAACTATCTCAACCAGCCGCCGGTCGTGCTCGAGCAGATTCTCACCGGCACCTTTGCCGACGGGCTCGGCAACATTGTCACGCAGCCGAATCGCGTCGATTTCGATCCATTCCCGTGGCAGTCGTTTGCGGTCTGGATCATGACCCAGATGAAGCGTTGGGGACAGATCAAGGGCGAAGTCGATTACGCCGGTATCGCGAGCCAGGTCTATCTCGCCACCGACACAGCAAAGCTCATGAAGGAAGTCGGTCTTACGCCTCCGGCAACCATCACGAAATCATTCAGCGTGATGGGCAAACCCTTCGATCCGGCAAAGCCTGAGGACTATCTCAAGAGCTTCAAGATCAGCAAGGCAAGTTGAACATGGCCTCGTCGCTGAGACTTCGCGCAGCCGTACTGTCGGTTGCGATCTTCCTTGCCTTCATCGGCGCATGGCACCTTGCGACGCGCGGAAGCGGGTCGGTTGCTACCATGAGTCCGGAATACGCAAAGCTAATGGGCGCGACGGCAACCCAGGGCAAATCGGCAATGCCGGGACCGTTCGATGTCGGGGCCAGGCTTTGGCAACACATCAAAAGCCCGTTCTACGATAACGGCCCGAACGACAAGGGCCTCGGCATTCAACTCGGCTATTCGATCGCACGCGTTTTGCTAGGTTACTTCCTTGCTGTGATTGTCGCGATCCCGCTCGGATTCCTGATCGGTATGTCACCGCTGATCAGCAAAGCACTCGATCCGTTCATCCAGGTTCTGAAGCCCATTTCTCCGCTCGCCTGGATGCCGCTGGCACTCTACACCATCAAGGATTCCAACACCTCCGCAATTTTCGTGATCTTCATCTGCGCGATCTGGCCGATGCTGATCAACACGGCCTTCGGCGTCTCCGCCGTGCGTAAGGAGTGGATCAACGTCGCACGCACGCTTGAGGTCGGGCCGATACGCCGCGCTTTCACGGTGATCCTTCCTGCCGCCGCGCCGACCATCCTGACCGGCATGCGCATTTCCATCGGCATCGCGTGGCTCGTCATCGTCGCCGCGGAAATGCTGGTTGGCGGAACAGGTATTGGTTACTTCGTCTGGAACGAGTGGAACAACCTGTCGATCACCAACGTCATTATCGCCATTTTGGTCATCGGCCTGGTCGGAATGATGTTCGACCAAATCCTTGCGCGATTTACGCGCATGGTCACGTTCCCGGAGTGATGCAATGATCGAGAAATTCATCTCAATTGAAGGCATCGCCAAGCACTATCCGGCGCCTGACGGCGGGAAGACGACGATCTTCGAGGACTTTTGGCTATCGATGCCCCGCGGAGAATTCGGCTGCGTGATCGGCCATTCTGGCTGCGGCAAGACCACCGTTCTCAACATCCTGGCCGGCCTCGATGAGCCATCCGAAGGCACTGTAATCGTTGACGGTCAGGCCATCGAAGGCACCAGCCTCGATCGCGCCGTGATCTTCCAGAGCCATGCCTTGCTGCCGTGGCGCACGGTGGTGGGCAACGTCGCCTATGCGGTCTCCTCGAAATGGCGCAAGTGGGACAAGGCACGCGTCCGTGCCCACGCCCAGAAGTTCATCGACATCGTCGGCCTCACCGGCTCCGAACACAAAAGACCGTCGGAACTGTCCGGCGGCATGAAGCAGCGCGTCGGCATCGCGCGCGCGCTCTCCATAATGCCGAAAATCATGCTGATGGATGAGCCTTTCTCCGCGCTCGACGCGCTGACGCGCGGGACGTTGCAGGACGAAGTTCGGCGTATTTGCCTTGAGACCGGACAGACCGCGTTCATGATCACCCATGACGTCGACGAAGCCATCTATCTCGCCGACAAGATATTTCTGATGACCAACGGCCCCGGCGCGGTGCTCGCGGAGGTACTGGAAAATCCGCTGCCGAAGGATCGTGGCCGAATCGATCTTCATCGGCATCCTCACTATTACGCCCTGCGCAATCACATCATCGATTTCCTGGTCACACGCAGCAAGACCTTCGCAGAGACAATCAAGGATCATGATCCCCGCAACGTGCCTGTGGTTCGTCCCGGCTTCGCTGAGCCGTCAATCGTCACAACCGAACCTTCCCTAAAGCCGCAAGCCGGACAAGCCAGCGCGCGATAATCTGCCTCAAGGAGACACAAATGAAGCGATCCGACCTCACCGAAAAGCTGCTCGACATCAAGCGCGAGAAAGGCTGGACGTGGAAGCACATCTGCGAACAAATCGGCGGCCATTCCGAAGTGCTGGTGGTCGGCGCCATCCTCGGCCAGATGAAACTCACCAAGCCGCAGGCGGAGAATGCCGCCAAGCTGTTCGGCCTCTCCAAGGTTGAACAGGCGATGATCAACGAAGTGCCGATGCGCGGTGAAGGCATTCAGATGCCTCCCACTGATCCGCTGATCTACCGGCTCTACGAACTGGTGATGGTGAATGGACCAGCCTGGAAAGCGCTGATCGAGGAGGAATTCGGCGACGGCATCATGTCCGCGATCGACTTCGACATGGACATGGAGCGCCTCGCCAATCCGAAAGGCGACCGCGTCAAGATCACGATGTCGGGTAAATTCCTGCCTTACAAGTATTACGGCGCAACCGGCAACCAGCAGGAATACGGCTACAAGGAAGCTTGATTCACGGCATCAAGCAGATGGCGTCGTTGAAGAAATCCGGGCCACCAAAGTTACCGGATTTCAGCGCCATCACCGCCTCGCCCTTGCTCCAGCCAACACAGCGAAGCACCGGCACGCCTGCGGCGATCTCCGGGCCGACCAGAAACGCTGGGACGCCGAGACGATCGACCACGGTGCCTGAGGTTTCACCACCGGCGATTACAAGCCGCCGTACACCGGCAGCGACCAGCCCCTCGCTGATCGCCGCCATCGCCTGCTCTATGGCGTGGCCGGCAGCATCACGCCCGTGCCTGATCTGTAACGCAGAGACCTGATCCGGCGTCGAACTGCTCGCGATCAGGACTGGCCCATTACCGAGATGCTCGCGTGACCAGTCGAGCGCGCGCTGAACCTCGGATGGTCCCGCCACGATCTTTTCAGGATCAAGCCGCAGCACCGGCATCGACTTCTCGGCATGCGCGATCTGCGCCAGTGTCGCCTGAGAGCAGCTTCCGGCGAGACACCCCACGGGGCCGCCGATCGGCCTTTCTCTGGTTACGGCTGGCACCTGGCTCACCCGGCCCGATGCCACAAGTCCGCGCGCAAGTCCCAGCCCCAATCCCGATGCACCCACGGAAAGACGATGGCCCAGCGCCACCTGTCCGATCGTCTCCAGTTCGGGATCGAACACCGCATCGATAATCGCGGCGTTGACGCCCAGGGCAGCCAGCTCACGGAGACGCGCGCGGACTGCCTCAACGCCCTTTGCGACGGCCGCAAGATCAACCAGACCGACTTTGGATTTACTCTGGCGCGCAAGCACCCGCACAAGATTGGAGTCGTGCATCGGATTCAGCGGATGATCCTTCAGCGGACTTTCGTTCAGCGGCACACTGCCAACGAACAGATTACCCTGATAGACCGTGCGCCCTGTTCCCGGAAACGCGGGCGTCACCAGAACGATGTCATCGCCGGAATCGGCACGCAATGCATCCATTACCGGCCCGATGTTGCCCGCGTCTGTGGAATCAAATGTCGAGCAGATCTTGAACAGGACATGCGAGGCGCCGCGCGACCGCAGCCATTTATCCGCGTCGCGGGAGCGCGCTACTGCCTGAGACGCCTCAATGGAGCGGCTCTTTAACGACACCACCACGGCATCGACATCAGGCAGCTTTAGTGCATCGCCGGGAACGCCGACGGTCTGTACCGTCCGCAGCCCGCTACGCGTCAATGTGTTGGCGAGATCCGATGCGCCAGTGTAATCGTCCGCGATACAGCCCAGAGCCAGTGTCACGCGCGCGCTCCCGTCTTCGCAGCATAAGGCGCGAACCAGTCGAGGCCTTCGACTGTATTGCCTTTCGGGCGGTATTCGCACCCGACAAAGCCGCCATATCCCAAACGATCGAGTTCGTCGAACAGGAAGGGATAGTTTAGTTCCTCGCCTGCCGGTTCATTGCGCGAAGGTACACTCGCGATCTGGATGTGGCCGATCATTGGCATCATCTGCCGCAGCGCCATGGTGACATCGCCGTGGACGATCTGCCGATGATAGATATCAAACTGCAATTTCAGATTAGGCATTTTCAGATCATTGATCACACCCGCAGCGAAACCGAAATCATTCAGAAAATATCCAGGCACGTCACGTGGATTGATCGGCTCGATCATGAGGTCGATGTTTTCCCTGGCCAGCGCCTCGGCGGTCCAGGCCACCGAGCGGCGAAACGCGTCGACAGCTTTCGGATCGTGGCGATCGGCGATCCCAGCCATCAGATGCAAGCGTTTGACTCCGGTGGCGGCGGCATAAGGCAGCGCTTGCTGAACGCTGTTCTGCACGTCGGCAAAGCGTTCCGGCAGCGCTGCAAAGCCGCGCTCACCTTTGTTCCAGTCTCCCGGAAACAGATTGAAGAGCGCCTGCGTCAGACCATTGCGATGAAGCCGTTCTCCGACATCGTCAGGCGAATGCTCGTAGGGAAAGAGGAACTCAACCGCCGAAAAGCCCGCCTTCGCAGCCGCCTCGAACCGATCGAGAAACGGAACTTCGTTGAACATCATGCTGAGATTTGCGGCAAAACGAGGCATTCGAGGATTCCGTTCGTGTTGTTTGCAACTTTTCTTTTATTCGCCGGGCAATTTTGTACCAGTTACACGCGCGTACATCCGCGCCACCGATGCGTCATCATCGCGGCCCATGCCCGCCGCTGATGTCATCAGAAACATCTGCAACGCAGCCGCCGAGACCGGCACCGGGAATTTCTCGGTTCGCGCCATGTCCTGGATGATGCCAAGATCCTTGACGAAGATATCGACGGCACTGCGCGGCGCGTAGTCACCGTCCAGCACGTGCTGCATGCGGTTCTCGAACATCCAAGAATTACCGGCGGATGCCGTGATGACCTCGTAGACCTTGGCGAGGTCGAGACCCTGCTTCGCAGCAAAAGCCATCGCCTCGCTGGCCGCAGCGATATGCACACCCGCCAAAAGCTGATTGATCATCTTGAATGCCGCGCCCTGCCCCGGCTCATCTCCGAGCTCGTAGAGTTTCGCGGACATTGCATCCAGTGCGGTCCTCGCTTTTGCGAACGCGGCCTTGCTGCCGGAAGCAAGGATCGTCAATTCTCCTTGCGCGGCGCGCTGCGCACCGCCACTGATCGGCGCGTCGAGATAGTGCCGTCCGGTTGCTTCGAGCTGTTTCGCCAGGCGCCGCGCGACATCCGGGTCCATTGTCGCAGACGATACAAAGACCGCGCCTTCCGGCAGGGTTTCCGCGACACCCTTCGCGCCGAACAGGATTGCCTCGGTCTGCGCAGCATTCACGACGACACTGACGACCACATCGGCATCTTGCGCGGCTTCCGCTGGCGACGTTACCCCCCGGCCGCCCTCCGCGACGAGACGCGCAACCACTCCCGGCGCAACGTCGCAGCCCGCGACATCGAAGCCGGCCCGCTTGAGCGACAGCGCCATGCCCAAACCCATCGAACCGAGACCGATGATTCCGACACGTCCCATTTTAACGGTCATACCTCTCCCCAGTTTGTTGCTTGTTCAGACATTTGGCGCCGAACGGTTACTGCTTGGTAGCACGGCCCTGCGTCGCGTCCAAAATGGCGTTTGAGCCATCCCCAAAACCGTGAGAGAAAGCGATCGGAAGGGCTGCACAATGACAGAAACACGGCTTCGCGATCAGATCTGCCAGTTCGGGCGCTCGCTGTTTGAGCGGGGCCTGACCCCGGGATCGTCAGGAAACATCAGTGTCCGCCTCGACGACGGCGGCTGGCTGGTGACGCCGACCAACGCGTCACTCGGATTTCTGGATCCTGCCCGCATCTCGCGTCTGAACGGATCGGGACGTCTGTTGTCGGGCGACGCGCCCACCAAGGAAATCCCCCTGCACGCTGCGCTCTACGAGACACGGCACAACGCCCGCGCCGTCGTACATCTGCATTGCGCTCACTGTGTCGCCGTATCGATGCTGCCCGATATCGATCCGCATGCGGCGCTGCCGCCGCTGACTCCCTATTATGTGATGCGCTGCGGCGCGACGGCGCTGCTGCCCTATTACCGCCCCGGTGACCCGGCCGTCTCCGACGCGATCCGGGGACTTGCCGGCAAGTATTCCTGCGTAATGCTGTCCAATCATGGACCGGTGGTCGCTGGCGACACACTGGAAGCTGCCGTATTTGCCATGGAAGAACTCGAGGAGACCGCAAAGCTCTATCTGATGCTGCGCGGCATGAACCCTCGCACACTAACGCCCGAGCAGGTCGCCGATCTGGTTTCGATCTTTGAGGTTTCAGTGCCGGACGCAACATCGTGACCGCAACCATCGCCAATCGCGCCCTCGCATAACGCAGTCGCAATGACGGCATAAAGTCAGCAACCAAACACCACGTCGCAATACCCACATCTCTAAACACCGGCGAGTGTGGCAGAACACTTCGTTGCGCTTGATTACGGTTTATATCGTCTCCTCTCTCTTCAAATCACAATCGCCCGATGCGATCTGGTAATGCTGCGCCGCCAGAAAAATTTCCGGCCGCGCTCGGCTTGCGCCCCGCCGACGCTGCGATAGGCTGCCCCGCGTAAAACGCCAAGAATGACACCCTACCGGGAGGATAGAATCATGTTTTACGCTTTCAAACACCATGCTCTGAATTCAGTCGCCACTGCCGCGGCGTTCCTTTGCGCTTCAGCGATTGCAGCTTCGGCTCAGTCACAGAACAATAACCTCGACAAGCTGGGCAACTTTCAGAAAACGGGTGTCACGGAAACTCCGGCCGTGCCGCAGACAGGCCGCAAAGTCGATGCGATCAAGAACAATCTTGCCAAGATCAAGCTGCCACCCGGCTTCAAGATCAGCCTTTATGCTCTGGTTCCCGATGCACGGCACATCGCCGTCGGCCCGCAAGGCGTCGTAACCTTCGTCGGCACGCGCAAGAGCAAGGTTTATGCCGTCACCGATCGCGGCAAGGCGGGATTCGCGGAAGAGGTCAAGGAATTCGCGCCGTCGGTCAATTTCACTATTCCAAATGGTGTCTGCTTCTCAAAGGACGGCTTCCTTTTCATTGCCGAGCAGAATCGCGTTCTTAATTTCCCCGCCGCAGAGTTCTTCTATGAAAGCCCCGATATCGCAGTGGCTGTCGTGGTTCCGCAAGGCGAGCTGATCCCCAAGGAAGATGAGAGCTTCAATCACACCTCACGGGTTTGCCGCGTCGGCGCGGACAACAAGCTCTATATTGCGCTCGGGCAGCCATTCAACGTGCCCGCAAAGAACAAGCTCGATGGCTTTGCCAAGCATGGTATCGGCGGCATCATCCGGATGGATCAGGACGGCAAGAATCGTGAGGTTTATGCTGGCGGCGTCCGTAACTCGGTCGGCATGGACTTCAATCCGAAGAACAACCAGCTCTGGTTCACGGATAATCAGGTCGACGGAATGGGTGACAACATTCCTCCGGGCGAGTTGAACCGTATCACTCAGTCCGGGCAGAACTTCGGCTTTCCCTATTTTGGCGGCGGCAAGGTTCGCACCGTCGAATACAAGGCCGATACGCCGCCGGCTAACGTGGTCTATCCCGAAGTGGAGATGGACGCTCACGCAGCCGACCTCGGCATGACGTTCTATAACGGCAAGTCGTTCCCGGCCAAATATCGCGGCGGCATCTTCTCGGCCCAGCACGGATCGTGGAACCGCACCGAACCCGTCGGCGCGCGCGTGATGTTCACCTCGCTCAAACCAGACGGTAGCGCCGACAAGACGGAGGTCTTTGCCTCCGGCTGGCTGACGCCGGACGGCGAATACACCGGACGTCCGGTCGACATCGCAATCTTGCGTGATGGATCCATGCTGGTGTCCGACGATCTCGCCGGTGCGCTCTATCGCATCACCTACGACGGCAAATAAGCCGGCGTTCGCCAGCCATCTGCCGTAAACCGGAACTCCCGGTTCACGGCAGACCGTGACCAGAGCAGCAAGAAAAGCAATTGATGCAATCAGAGCAAAACAAACGCGTCGCACGATACTTAACCGGCCTGCTGGTTCTGCTGACGATGAACGGCGTGGGCAGCGCCGCACAGGCCGCGGGTGACGCAAAGGCCGGGCGCAAGAAGGCCCAGATGTGTTCGGCGTGTCACGGCATCGACGGCCTCTCGAAAATTCCGATCGCGCCCAACATCGCGGGCTCACCCGCGATGTATCTGGAAAAACAGCTCAAGGCTTTCCGCTCGGAAGAACGCATGGAAGAAAACATGAATGTCGTGGCAAAGCCGCTGTCGGACGCTGACATCGCGGACCTGGCCGCCTGGTATTCCGGGTTAACCGTTGATGTCACGTTGCCGAATTGAGATTCCTGCGACGGGCGTCCATCGCACGCCGGAATTTTATACGCGTGACAGCTCTTTGATGGCAGCAACCACAGCATCTTTCACGCCGGGATCGTACAGCGAGTGTCCCGCGGTCTCCACCATTCGCAATCTTGCATCGGACCATGTCGCAAGCAGTGCATGGGCCGTCGACGGCGGGCACAGGAGATCGTAGCGGCCTTGCACGACAATTCCCGGAATGCCCTTCAGGCGTTCAGCATTTTCCAAAAGCTGTCCGGGTTTCATGAAGCAGTCGTTCTGGAAATAATGCGCTTCCATAAACGGTGACGATGGGAGACCACGCGCATCATTCGCTACTGCGGCAAGATCAAGCCGTGTTTTCGAAGGCTTGTGTTCCGACAGAATGCGCTCGGTGTCGTGCCAGGCGCGAGACGCCGGTCCATGGACGGCCGGATCGGGGTCGAGAATGCGTCGCCAGTAGGCGTCGAGCGGCTGCTCGCGTTCGTCCGGGGGCAGCAGGCTGAGAAAATCATCGTTCAGGTCAGGGTAGAAACGCCGCAAGCCGCCGATGAATGTCCATTCCAGTTCATCACGGGTGCCCAGAAAAGTCGCGCGTAGCACAATGCCGCTGACACGGGACGGATGCGCCTGCGCGTAGGCAAGGGCCAATGTCGCACCCCACGATCCGCCGACAACCAGCCATCGCTCAATGCCGAGCGTCTCGCGAATAAGCTCCATATCAGCAATCAGATGCGACAGCGTATTGGCCTCACGTACCCCCTTGGGGCGGCTCCTCCCCGCCCCGCGCTGATCGAACAGCACCGCATGAAACCGCAGTGGGTCGAACAATCGGCGATGATCGGGCTGACAGCCGCTGCCGGGGCCGCCATGCAGATAGACCGCCGGGATGCCGTCAACGTTGCCAATTGTCTCCACATAAAGCTCGTGACCCTCGCCCACCGCGAGATGCTGCATGGTCAGTGGCGCAAATCTGTCGGCTTTTTTGGGCGGCGCAATATCGGCGGCGTCAGGGCCCATTTGGATCAGCCTCGCGTGTGCCGCCGGCAAAATTTCGATAGATAAAGCGACGCTTGTCACCGGCCGCCTCCGTCATCGCGGTTTTGAATATCTGCTCGTGTGCCGGTGATAGCGCGCAGGCCGGATCGGTGTTGCCGGCATTGCCTGTCAGCGCAAATGCCTGACAACGGCAGCCGCCGTAATCAATCTCCCTGTAGTCGCAACTCTGGCAAGGTTCCGGCATCCAGCTAGTACCGCGATAGCGATTGAACGCTTCTGAGTTTTGCCAGATCCAGGCGATGGAATGCTCGCGCACCGATTCAAACGCGAGGCCGGTAATCGTTTCCGCCGCGTGGCACGGCAGTATCTTGCCCGAGGGCGAGATATTGAAGAACTGCCTCCCCCATCCGCCCATGCATTTCTTTGGACGCAATGCGTAGTAATCCGGCACGACGTAGTCGATAGCGAGAATACCCCTCAGCCGCACCTCGGCCTCCTCTACAATCCGGGAGGTCTCGTCGATCTGTTCAATCGTCGGCATCAGTGCAGCGCGGTTCTTCAGTGCCCAGCCGTAATACTGCACATTGGCGACTTCAAGCCGATCCGCATCGAGATCGACCGCCATCTGGATAATATCGGCAAGCTGAAACAGATTTTGGCGATGCATCACCGCGTTCACCGTCAGCGGTAGGCCGAGTTCGCGCGTCCAGCCCGCAGCCTCGATCTTCTTCGCGTGCGCGTCCTTCAATCCCGCAACGCGGTCGGCGACGTCCCGCTCGCTGCCCTGGAAACTGATCTGCACGTGGCAAAGCCCGGCATCGGCCAGGGCCGTTAGCTTGTCTTTCGTCAACAATACGGCGGAGGTGATGAGGTTTGTATACAGGCCGACATCGGTCGCATGCTGGACGAGTTCAACCAGATCTTTCCGGGCCGTCGGCTCGCCGCCGGAAAAATGAATCTGCAGCACGCCAATGGCTGCGAGTTCACTCAGCACGCGTTTCCACTCGTCGGTGGAGAGTTCCGCGCTCCCGCGCTCCAGTTCCACTGGATTCGAGCAATACGGGCACTGCAATGGGCAGCGATGCGTCAGCTCCGCCAGAACCGCCAAGGGAATGCCGAACGTCTCCGCCTGCGACTTGCGCTGTTCCAGCACCGCCAATCCATCCGCCGGATCGGCGTGAACGGGAGAGGCATCGATGAGCGTTGAACTCATGATCGCGTGTCCTGTGCCTCCGCAAGGAACCCCTTCTCGGCGAGGTCCCGCAACATGGCGATGACATCAGTACCAATCATACCACGATCGGCGGTATACTTCGCAGCGAGTACATCAATGATCTGACCGACGTTGCGGGCACCATCGCAAAGTTGCAGGATTTCGACCGCAATCTCGTCCGGCGCGAGCACGCGCTCCGGCACCAGAATGACCCAGACCTGCCGGGCCTCGTCGAACTTCAGCTTGGCGTGCCGGGCGAGTACAGGCTGGCTCCCTTCAGTTATGTCGATCCGGCGGCCTCGCAATGCCATCAGCCCTGCTCCGGCACAAAAGCGCCCGGCGGCACGTGGCCATCGACATACGCATGATAAAGTGCGTCGAGCTGGACCCACAGCACGTTGGTCTTGAAGATCAGCGCATTGCAGACCGCCTCCCGCTCTTGCGGGGTCGCGGCATGGCGCTTGACAAAATCGAGCGCGAAGTTCGCGTCTCGCGGTGCCTGTTCCATGCGCCGCCTGAAATAGCTCATGATGCTCGAATTGATGAAATCATAATGTGCGAGCATTCCCGAAATTCGCTCTTCGTGCAGATTCGGCGCGAACAGCTCTGTCAGCGACGATGCAATCGCTTCAAGCGGCGTCTTGTCGCGAACGAAATGAACATAGGCATCAACTGCGAAACGGGTCGCCGGAAGAATCCCCTCCGCAGATTCCACATAGGCGCTGTCCAGCCCGAGGCCCTCAGTCAGCTTCAGCCAGCGTTCGATGCCACCTTCCGTGCCGACATTGCCGTCGTGATCCTCAATGCGATGCCGCCACTCGAGCCGGATGTTGCGGTCGCGGAAACGCGAGATCACCACCGCATCCTTGATGGGAATGGAACTCTGATAATAGTAGCGATTGAGCGCCCAGGCCTGCACCTGCCCCTTGTTCAACTTGCCACCATGCAACAGCCGGTGAAAGGGATGCAGATTGTGATACCGCGTTGCCCCAATCTGCCGCAACGCCGCTTCAAGATCTTCCGCCGACGCCAGCGGCGTTCCTGCCTTCAGTCCAAACACACTTGTCGCGATCAAATGGTGATCTCCATTCCATCCGAAGGAATCTGCCATCCCGAGCTCTCCGCTGCTCTACGCTCAGCGGAGTCCGGCAGCAGAACCGGATTCGAATTGTTGATATGCAGGAAAATCTTGCGCGCGATGCCAAGGTCCGCAAGCGCCGCGATTGCGCCGTCATCACCCGACATCGCCATATGCCCCATCCGCTGGCCGGTCTTCCCTCCCAATCCGGCTGCGATCAATTCATCGTCGCGCCAGAGTGTGCCGTCGAAAAAGATCAGCGGCGCGCCTTGAAGTCGCGGCCTGAGATCGGGAGTAAGCGCAGCGCAGGCCGCGATAAAATAGAAATACTCTCCGCTTCTCTTGTCGGCGATCCGCAACCCAAGCGTGTCACCGGAGACGTCGTCGTCATCGGGATGTAGAGCGATTTCAAGATACCAGGCCCGCTTTCCCGGAACAGCAAATGGCACAACTTCGAGTCCGGACGGGGAGCCGTCGGGAAGCTTCAGTTCAAACGCCGCATCGAACTCGATCGGCTGACGCCGCACTCGCTCCTCGTCGAGCACGTTGAAGATGCTGTTCGACTTGAGAATGGAAAGGACACGTTGATGGGCATAGATCGTGAACGGCCAGCCCTCGCGGAGCGACAAAAGTCCGGCGACAGCATCCACCTCGCCGTTGGTCAGAATAACGCCGGCAATCGGGCTGTGGCGCAAGTGACCCGTCTTGGGGTGAAGCTGCGGTGTCGCAATCAACTGCTGGCGCAGATCGGGCGAGGCATTGACCAGAAACCAGTGTTCCCCGTCGGCGCTTATTGCAATCGAGGCTTGGCTTGCCTGCAATTCAGGCCGCGAACCGCGGGCCGCGCGGCAGATCTCGCAACTACAATTCCATTGAGGAACACCACCGCCCGCCGCAGCCCCAAGAACGACGACGCGCATAAAGGAAGCTCCGCGCTCGATTCAATCCGACCGAATTTCATGGCGACCTGACTTCAAGTCACGAAATTCGATGTCACAGACACAACAAAACTCCACGCCGCGCAGGAATGCTCCCTATCGGAAGAACTCCTGACGCAACCAGGCAGCTTGGCTGCTGAACTGATAACGAGGCGCGGCTTACTTCCGCGCCGCGCAGGCGTACATGTTGATTTCCATACCAACTGGCACTTCGACAATCTTTGGAGTCTTCCAGGCCATTTTCTTGGGCTCCTTCCCATTCCCGGCGGGACTTTGCGTCACCGCCGACTCCAAGGCTAACACGGACTTTCTGGGTGATGGCATCCAATTTCTGGAGCTTCCGCCAAAAGTTTTTGATTGCACCAATGGAATGTTGCGGCGCAGCATTATCCATCCCACCGCACGAGGCCGGGCAAATTTCAAACAACGGGCTTTACTTGGGTACCCGTCAGCTCGAACCTGTGGCCAACAACGACGCCGTAAACGGCGCGATTCTTCACACAAGCACACAGATCAATGCACCTTCTGGACCGAGCAACGGAGCTCTCCTGCATTGCCCTGTAGGGAGGAAACCCAAGTTGAGCTTGCCCCGTGTACGCATCAAAATGTCCGATGCAGACATCGTCAGCCGTTTCGAACGCCTCGGCTATAAACTCGCCATCGACCAGATCGCATTTACAACGGAGAGTGTTGAGGATTTTTATGATGCCCGCGAAACACTCTGGACCGGCGTCGGCACCGTTAAAATCTACGAGGAAGGCGGTCTGTTGCTGGTCGAGAAAGCGCAGCCACGCGCCGGCCAGCCCACCCGCGACATCGCGGTCATCAGCCTCGGACACGCACGCGCCGTGATGGGTGTTCTTAAACCGGACAAGTCCGCGGAGTTGCCGCGTTATGCCAGTACAATGGCATAACGGACACTGCGGCCACCGCGATGCGATCTCAAGGACGGCCGATAACCTTCAACAGCTCAGCCGCGTGGTCCTCCGCGCGGCCTATGTTATTGATGACGACATCGGGCACTGCGGCGATCACGGCCCTCCGAAGCCTGTCATCCAGTTGACCGTCGGTGGCGCGCGCCCGCGCGGCTAAACGTTGCGAGAGGATATCCGGTGGAGCTGTCACCAAGACCCCCGTCACGTTGGCATATGATCTGCGCGCAAACTCGATAATGGTGCGAGACACATTTACAACAACGGTGTGTCCGGCCCGGATGTCGTCGATGATCGAGCGCGGCACACCGTAGCGCAGGCCATGCGCCTCCCATTGGAAAGCGAAGTCGCCGCGCGCGAGCATCTGCCCGAACCGTATCGGGCTGACCGCTTCGTTGTTTTCGAAGGACGAAGCCTCTCGCGTCACAATTCGTTGCGGAAAGACGACGGCGGTGTCGCCCGCACAAGCTGCCTGCGCCAACCCGATGAGCGTATCCTTGCCCGCGCCGCTGGGGCCGACAACCAAAATTAATCGGCCCGGCTCGATCAAATCCGTGCTTGGCGCGGGGAGTGTCGCCGTATCGGTCATGCTACGCGATACCCTTCGCGCCATACGCTACGCACCACCGGCAGATCTTGTGCAAGATGCACGCGGATCAGATCGGCACGCTTGCCGGCAACAATTTCACCCCGGTCGCTGAGACCAACAGCTTCCGCGGCCGTTTTGGTGACTGTTCTCACCGCTGCCGCCAGATCGATCGCCGGCACATGCTTCGGCAATTGCATCGCCGCCATCAACAGGCTCGAGGGAATATAGTCAGACGACATGATGTCGAGCAGTCCCTCGCGGGCAAGGTCGACCGCCGCAATGTTGCCGGAATGCGAACCGCCGCGTACAACGTTCGGCGCGCCCATCAGAACGGCGATACCTGCCTGATGAAGCCTCCGCGCCGCTTCCATCGTGGTCGGAAATTCGGCCACGGAGACACGATCGCGGATCGCGTCAGTGACATTCTCCTCAGTCGTGTCGTCGTGGCTGGCGAGCGGAATCCCGTAGCTCTGCGCGAGCGCGACGATGGCGCGCATGTTGATCTCACCGTAGGTCTTTTGATAGACGAAACGTCGCTCGAACATTACATCGAGTTCTGCATCCGTCAGGCCGCCGCTCTTGCCGCGATAATAATCACGCAGCTTGCCCTCATCGCGAAATTGGCGCTGGCCCGGCGTGTGGTCCATCAACGACATCAGCCGCACATCCGGCCGGCCGACCAGTTCCTTCGCCTCCTCGACAACGCTTGGCATCGGAATTTCACAGCGCAGATGCAGGAAATGCTCCGCGCGCAGCAGTTTCGCATCGCGCGCCGAGGAAATGGCCTCGGCCAGAATACCCGCCTGACCGTCCACGTCCTCCGCGCCTTCCTCACGCCACACGCGCAAGGAATCCAGCACTGTGGTGATGCCACTGGTGGAGAGTTGCCCGTCGTAAGATACCACTGCCGCAACCGGATCCCAGAACACCTTTGGCCGCGGCACATAGTGGGCCTCCAGGTGATCGGTATGCAGTTCGATCAGCCCCGGCATCAGAAGATCGCCGCCCATATCCTCGCCGCGCTCCGGCGCGTCACCCTCGCCAACCTCGACAATCGCGCCATCAATAATTGCAACCCAGCCTCGTTCAATGACGCGGTTCTTCAGGACCACGCGCGCGTTGCCAAAGATGCCTTCATTCCGTTCGGAGACCATTCTTTTCCTCTTACGCTACCGCAGCGAACGATGTGACGTCGACGATACGATCGGCAATCGAATGACGAACCTCATCGTCGTGAACGATGGCTACCATCGCCACGCCGCGCTTTTTCTTTTCGGCAACCAGATCAACGACAATCTTTCGATTGACACCGTCGAGCGATGCGGTCGGCTCATCGAGCAACAGGATCGGCATCTCGGATATAAAGCCACGCGCGATATTGACGCGCTGCTGTTCGCCCCCGGAGAAGGTCGACGGTGGCAACGTCCAGAGCCGTTCCGCGATGTTGAGACGGCGCAGCAATGCTCCTGCCTGCGCGCGGGCGCCCTCACGCCCAAAACCATTCGCGATAAGTGGCTCGGCCACAACATCGAGCGTAGCAACCCGGGGAACCGCGCGCAGGAACTGGCTGACATAGCCGATGGTCTGCCGGCGGATCCGCAGGATATCTCGCGGCTCCGCCGTAGCGACATCGATCATTGCTTCGTTGTGACGCACCGAGATACGGCCGCGGTCGCAGCGGTAGTTGCCGAAGATCATTTTCAGGAGAGACGACTTTCCTGCACCCGACGGGCCGGACAGCACCACGCATTCTCCCGAATTGACCTGGATCGACACGCCTGACACGACGGGAAGCCGGACACCGTCCTGCAGATGCATCGTGAACGTCTTGCTCGCATTGGAGATGTCGATCATCGGAGACATAGGACCCTCATGCCGGCAGGATAGAGGAAACAAGGAGCTGCGTATAAGGCTCACGCGGATCGTCAAGCACCTGGTCAGTCAGGCCCGTCTCGATTACCTCACCGCCCTTCATCACCATGACCCGATGTGACAGCAGCCGGGCCACCGCGAGATCATGCGTCACGATGATGACAGCGAGCCCAAGTTGATTCACCAGCCCGCGGACGAGGTCGAGTAACCGCGCCTGAACAGAAACATCGAGCCCTCCGGTCGGCTCATCCATGAAGACCAGACGCGGCTCGGTGACAAGGTTGCGGGCGATTTGCAGCCGTTGCCGCATGCCACCGGAATAAGTCTTCGGAGCGTCATCCATCCGATCGGTGGAAATCTCGACACGCTTCAGCCATGACGAAGATGTTTCACGAATTTTGCCATAATGCCCCCAACTGACCGCCATCAGCCGTTCGCCGACATTGGCGCCCGCCGATACAGCCATGCGCAGGCCCATGGCCGGATCCTGATGCACGTAACCCCAGTCGGTGCGAAACAAAAACCGCCGCTCCGCCTCACCCAGAGTCACAAGATCGCGGGTAATGCCATCGCGCATGCGATACGACACGCTACCCCTGCTCGGCTGAAGCTGCGTCGAAAGCATCTGCAACAGCGTTGATTTACCCGAACCAGACTCGCCGACAATCGCCAGCACCTCACCCGAATAGAGCTGGAACGAGACATCCTTGCAGGCAAGCTGCCGGCCGTAGGACTTGCTCAAGCCCTCACAGACAAGCAGCGGCTGATCGTCGTCGCGCATCACGTCACCCGATGATCGGCGCCGAAGCCGGGGCCATGTTGGCTGTCCTCGCGGCGCATTTCACAATAGTCCGTATCGGAACACACGAACATCCGGCCGCCTTTGTCATCGACTACAACTTCATCGAGATAAGAGGTTTTAGATCCGCACAGCGCGCAAGGCGCGTCGAAGCGGTAGGTTTCGAACGGGTGATCTTCGAAATCGAGCGATGTAACCTTGGTATGCGGCGGGATCGCATAGATGCGCTTCTCGCGCCCCGCACCGAACAACTGCAAGGCCGCGCAGTCATCCATTTTCGGATTATCGAACTTCGGCGTCGGCGACGGATCCATCACGTAACGTTCATTCACCTTCACCGGGTAAGCATAGGTCGTTGCAATGTGGCCGTGGCGCGCGATGTCTTCATACAGCTTGACGTGCATCAAGCCGTATTCACCCAACGCATGCATGCGCCTCGTCTCGGTCTCGCGCGGTTCAAGGAACCGCAACGGCTCCGGGATCGGCACCTGATAAACCAGTATCTGATTGTCATTCAGTACGGTCTCCGGAATGCGATGCCGTGTCTGGATTACAGACGCGTCCGACGTCACCGTCGTGGTCTTCACGTTCGCGGTCTTCTCGAAGAACTTGCGGATCGAGATCGCATTGGTTGTGTCGTCGGAACCCTGGTCGATTACCTTCAAGGTATCTTGGCGTCCCAGGATGGCCGCCGTTACCTGCACGCCACCGGTGCCCCAGCCGTATGGCATCGGCATCTCGCGGCTGGCAAATGGCACCTGATAGCCCGGAATGGCGATGGCCTTGAGGATAGCGCGGCGGATCATCCGCTTGGTCTGCTCGTCGAGGTAGGCGAAGTTATAAACGGGCGCGTTCATTCGGCAGCCTCCGCGAGCGACCCGCCGGTCTCCTTGGCAGCCTCCGCGAGCGACCCGCCGGTCTCCTTGGCAGCCTCGAATTCCCTGCGCAACTTCCGCAACAGGCCGAGTTCGGATTGGAAGTCCACATAGTGAGGAAGCTTCAAGTGTTCGACGAAACCTGTCGCCTGCACATTGTCGGAATGCGACATCACGAACTCCTCATCCTGCGCAGGCGAATGCACGTCTTCACCCAACTCACGCGCACGCAACGAGCGATCCACCAGCGCCATGGACATGGTCTTGCGTTCGCTCTGCCCGAAGGCCAGACCATAACCGCGCGTGAAGCATGGCGCATGCACCGCCGATCCCTTGAACTGGTTGACCATCTGACATTCTGTCAGCGTGATCGACCCGAGCGGCACCGCGAAGCCTGCGTCTTCCGCAACGAACTCGACCTCGACCTCGCCAAAGCGAATCTCGCCCGCAAACGGATGGGTTCGGCCAAAGCCGCGCTGGGTCGAATAGCCCAGCGCAAGCAGAAAGCCCTCGTCGCCCCGTGCAAGGTTTTGCAGGCGCAGATCGCGATCCGCCGGGAAGCTCATCGGCTCCCGCGTGAGATCTCCGACTGGCTGATCGGCATCGGCTTCCGGTGATGGCTCGATCAGGCCGTCTGCGCCGAGAATATCGGTCACGCGCGGCATCGGCATCTCGTCAACAACACCCTGTGCCGGTTCCGCGATCGCCACGCCTTCAGTGAGGGACGGATCAAGCAGCCGATGGGTGTAGTCGAATGTCGGCCCCAGGATCTGCCCACCGGGCACATCCTTGAACGTCGACGAGATCCGGCGGCGCACCTGCATGTTCGCGGTGTCGAGCGGCTCGGTCGCACCAAAACGCGGTAGCGTCGCGCGGAAAGCACGCAGCAAGAAGATCGCCTCAATCATATCTCCCCGCGCCTGCTTGATCGCCAGCGCGGCAAGTTCGCGATCGTAAAGCGAGCCTTCGGTCATCACCCGATCGACCGCCAGCGATAGCTGCCCGGAAATCTGCTCTAGCGAAAGATCAAGAATAGCCGGATCACCGCGACGCTCATGCGCAAGCAGCCGGTGTGCATTCTCAATGGCGCGTTCACCACCCTTGACAGCAACGTACATGGATCAGGCCTCCATCGTAGCAACGTGCGTACTACGCGGCAGCGCCACCAGCTCAGCTCCGCACACCAGCAGCAGATCAACACCGCGCGGAAACAGCGCGTGGTTGGCCTGCATGCGCGCGACGAAATCGAAAGGCAGAGTGCCCGCGCGCAATGTGGACGTGCCACGAATACCAGGACCGCTCAGGATCAGTTCCGATCCTTCCGTCAACGTATCGACCTGAATCACCAGCGTGGTTGAACGATCAGGGTATTCCGGCGTCCCGAGCGCAAATTTCTTGAAATCCTGCAATGCCGTACCATCCTGTATCAGGGCGAACGCGGCGCGGGATGCATCGCCTGTCAGCGGGGCACCTGTCTGAAACCGCAGCCATGCATCCATCGCGGGTTCGGCTGAAAAGCGATCATCAATCCAGATCAGCGTGTCGTGGTCGAACAGGGCCAACGAGACGGCGGCAGTGGCAGCCATCATGGGCGACGGTGCATGAACTGCCTCGGCTACGGTTTGAACCGAGCCGGGATGCGCCAGCGCATTCATCACGCTGCGGAATACAGATTGCGACGATTGCACCGGATCTGCAAAGCCATCGGTGGACCCAAGGCTGGCGCGAAGTGTCATCATCAACCCTCTCCTCTCACCAAGGTGAAGAAATCGACCCGCGTCGCCGCTGTCTCTGCCGCCTGCCGGGATCGTGCGCCTTCAAGTTCACGACGCAACGGCGCAATGACCTTTTGTTCGACGTCGGCCTTGAGGCCGCTGTTCTGGATGAGCGCATCGCACAGGGCGATCAGCCGCGCCTTCTCGCCGTCCCGCCCCAGCACATAGCCGAAGCCAAGTTCACCGGAGGCCAGTCGCACCGCCGCGCGGGAAACACTAGCCTCGCCGAGGTTGAACGGCGCGCCGTCACCGCCGATCCGCCCTTGAATCATGACAAGTCCGCTCTCGGGTTGCCGGGCCATCTCATAAGACGGAACATCGAGCGCTTCGAAACAGGCCAGAATCCGCTCCGTCGGGGCGTGCGCGAGCACGGACATCGCGTCGCGACGGCCGATTTGCGATGTGGCGTGTGGTTGAATCATGTCCAGCTTGCCGATTCCAAGTTGTCTATGTTAGTAGACAACTTCGTAACGCAGCGCCATGACAAACTGGTGACGTCGACATGATTTTCACAGCGCCTGGAATTGGCCGCCCAACCATGCTGTCGCGGCCATGAGTCTGTCGGGAGAAACTGCCACAGGTGTTGCGTTATGGCGCCGTGTCGCGGATTCCATCGAGCAATCTATCGCCGACGGAACCTATGCCCGCGATACGCGCCTGCCCGGTGAGCTGGAAATTGCGGAGATCCATCGCGTTAACCGCCATACGGTGCGGCGCGCGCTGGCGGCGCTGGCCGAACGCGGACTGGTTCGTGCAGAGCGCGGCAGCGGCACTTACGTCGAAGCGCCACGCATCGCTTACCCACTACGCTCGCGTACACGCTTCTCTGAGATTGTCGGTGCTGGCGGCCTTGAGGCCAGTGGTCAGTTACTGAGCGCGTCGGTCGAACCGGCGACACGAGACCTGGCCAAGCGGCTCGGGCTGAAGACGGATGCGCCGTTGCTTCGGATTGACGCTTTGCGGATGGCGAACCGCATTCCAATATGCCTCGGAACCACCTGGCTGGATGCGAACCGTTTCACCGACGGGGGGCTGGTCTATGAGAAGACCCGCTCAATGACCAAGCTACTCGCACATTTTGGCGTGCGCGACTACCGCCGCGAATGGACCAACGTCTCAGCCTCCATCGCCGACGCAGCCGATGCGACCCGGCTTGATCTCGCCCTTGGCCGCCCCGTGCTGGTCGCTGATAGCCTGGATGCGGAGCCGAACGGAACGCCCCTGCTCACCACTCGCGCACGCTTTGCGGCGGAGCGCGTCCAGTTCGTGATCGAGAATAAATGAGGCATAAAAGTCAGTGATGCGCTTCACCGGCGCGGCCAATGATCGCAAAGCGCAGCCGGTTTGAGATCAAATCAATCACCGCGACCGCCGCCAAGATCATCAGGATCAAGGCCGAGACCTTCTGCCATTCCAGCACGCGGATTTGTTCGGCCAGTTGCAACCCGATGCCACCAGCGCCGACAATGCCGATGATGGTGGCCGAGCGCGTATTGGATTCAATGAAGTAGAGAATTTGGCCCGCTAGGACAGGAAGAACCTGCGGCATCAGGCCGAAACGAATTTCCTGTAGTTTGCTGCCGCCCGCTGCGCGAATGCCCTCGACCTGCTTGCGGTCCGCACCTTCGATAGCCTCGGAGAAAAGCTTTCCGAACGCGCCAAAATCCGAGGTCGCAATCGCCAGTACACCGGCGAACGGTCCGAGTCCCACCACATTGATCCAGACCAGCGCCCAGATCAGTGTATCGACGCCGCGGACCGAATCCAGAAAGCGGCGAACCGGAAAACGAAGGAAAATGGACGGAATGATGTTCCGCGCCGCCAGCAGGCTGACCGGCAGCGCTAATATCGCCGCCAGCAGCGATCCCAGAAAAGCGATCGACAGCGTTTCCCCCATCGCCACGAGATAGGTGGGAAACGACGTACCGGGATCCGGAGGGATCATCAGTGTGACGAACCAGCCAAGTTGCCTGAAGCCCGTAACCAGGCGGTCAATCGAAAATTCAAGATACCAGCAGCCGAAGAAAAACAGCGCGATAGCAGCCAACCCGACGGCGAGCATCTTCAGGCGGGCGGTATGCGATCCCCGGAAAAGGTCCGGATATTGAATCGCAAGCTCCTTCGGATCTCTGGCCGCCGGTGTCATGCGCGCTGCTCCGATCCGAACAGCCGCCCGCGCAGCCAACCAGTGCAGATATCGATGACGAACACGGTGACGATGACCATCAGCAGAATGGCACTGACGTCGGAGTAAAAGAACTTGCGCACCGCCGCGACCAGCTCCTGACCGATGCCACCGGCACCGACAAAGCCCATCACAGACGCCTCGCGCACGTTAATTTCGAACCGCAGCAATGTGTAGCTCGCAAACCCCGGCATTACTTGCGGCAACACGGCAAACCGAACGGCAGACATCCAGCTCGCACCGGTGGAGCGGACACCCTCAAGCGGCTTCATGTCGATATTTTCGGCCTGCTCGGAATAGAGCTTGCCCAGCGCGCCTATCGAATGAATCGCGATGGCTAGTACGCCGGCCATCGGCCCAAGACCAAAGGCGATCACGAAGATCAGCGCAAACACGATACTGGGAACCGTGCGGCAGAATTCCAGCGACCTACGCACAACAAACCGCAGAACCGGATGCGGCGACAGGTTGGCGGCAGCGAGGAAGTTGAGGACAAATGCGCCCAGTGCGCCAATGGTGGTGCCTACATAGCTCAGCAGCAGCGTTTCTGCGAGCAGCTTAAGCCATTTTTGCCAGCCCCAGAACCATTCGGCAGGATCGGTCCAGACCCGCTGGCCTGTGTCGAGGTTCAGAATGCGGTCGAAGTAACCAACAAAGTTTCCGATCTTCTCGATGAATGTCTTCGGCGCCACCTCGGCGCCAAAACCCGCAACGATCAGTAGTGCGACAAATACGACAAGACCCGCCACAAAGCGCAGACGCTTGCGAGAGATAGCGCCGTCATACGCAGCCTGGAGCGCCGCGATCTGCTGGGGCGGATAGCTGGAAAGACTGATTGTCAAAATGAAACTGCTCTATGAGCGAAAGAAGAAGGGCCGAATAGGCAATCTGTCCGGCCCTTCGTCAGTCAGGATGCCTTCTTCTTGCGAAGACTGTCGACGAACTTGATCAGTTCGATCATGCCATCCCAATCCTTGGTCGTGGCCGGGGCGAAGTCCTTCTTCTGTCCGTCGGACAGCCTGTCGAAAGCCACCTTATCCTTGGCGGGCGCTTCGAAGAAGGCCTTCTCGATGTTCGCCTTCAGATCAGCCGGCATATCGGCCAGAATCGCATATGGGCCGTTCAGGATCGGCGCCGATTTTTGGACGATGCGGAAATCTTCCTTCTTCATCGCCGAGCCGTCCGCATTCTTTAGCATGCCCTTGATCAGCATCTGGGAGAGGGTCGAGTCGTTATCAGCGGTCCACTGGTTGGCGGCGACATCGACCGTCCCCTGCGAAAGCGCCAGCAGTGCATTTTCATGGCTACCGGTGAACACCACCTTGCCGAAATACGATTCCGCGTCGGTGATCTGCATCTTGTTCAGTTCAAAGCGCGGAACATTGTTGCCGGAGGTCGAATTCGGATCGACCAAGCCGAGGTTCTTACCCTTGAGATCGTCGATATTCTTGTAAGGCCCCTTCGCCAGAACGAAGAACATCGAATAGTAGCCGGTGGTACCGTCGATGTTGCGGTCGTGCGCAAACGCATCGGTCTTGACCCCGGTGAGGCGCGCGCGGGCGAACGCCGCCGAACCGTAGCTCGCAATGTGGATGGTTCCGGTGCGTTGACCCTCAATGACCGCTGCATAATCATTGGCGATGCGAAGGTTCACCTTCACGCCAAGTTCCTTGCTCAGATAAGAAATGAACGGCGCCCAGCGCTCAGTGACGCCGGACGCGTTCTCGGCGGGGACAACCGCGAAAGTGAGTTCGGAATACCTGGCCTTCCAGTCCTGAGCGGAAGCAGCAGTGGCGCTTAAAGCGAGCGCGGCAGCGCCCGCAATAACGATACGGCGATTGATCATGATGTCCTCTGTGGTCGGTTATCGTAGGGTTCAGGGTCGAATGTGATGACTCAAAGCATGACGCAATCCAAAGACCGCTTCACGACATCGGCACGATTATGCAACCGCGGCAGTTTCAAAAGCCGGTGCCAGTGTTCCGGGCACAAAGTCCGGGGTCTCGTCCATCACTTCGCCAGCTTCGAGATCGTAGAGTTCGCGCGCGATCGTGTCGGTGAGTGCCGCTGGGGCGCCGTCGAACACGATACGGCCCGCAGACATGCCGATCAGGCGGTCGCAGTATGTCCGCGCCAAATCGAGCGAGTGGAGATTGCAGATCACCGTGATGCCGAAATGCTTGTTGATGCGCAGCAGCGCATCCATCACGATGCGGGTGTTGCGCGGATCTAGCGACGCAATCGGCTCATCCGCCAGAATAATATCGGGTTGCTGAACCAGCGCACGGGCGATCGCCACACGCTGCTGCTGACCGCCAGAAAGCTGGTCGGCGCGCTGCGCGGCCATCGGCATCATATCGAACTGCTCGAGAGCGGAAATAGCAATCGCCTTGTCGTCCTGCGGCCAAAGCTGGATCAACGACCGCCACTGGGGTACGCCTGCGAGGCGCCCCATCAGGACGTTGGTCAGAACATCAAGCCGCCCGACCAGATTGAATTGCTGAAAGATCATTGCCGAACGCGCGCGCCAGCGGCGCAAATCGCGGCCCTGCAAGGCAGTCACATCTACACCTTCGAACAGGATTCGCCCGCCGGTCGGCTTCTCAAGCCGGTTGATCATCCGCAGCAGCGTCGATTTTCCGGCACCAGACCGGCCGATCACACCGACAAAACGGCCAGGTTCAATCGAGAAAGACGCATTATCGACGGCCGTCTTCGCGCCGAACCGGCACGTTAATCCGTCCACCTCAAGCATGCGCCGACTCCGTCCAAGTATGCTCCCCTCTCGCTAGCGTGGGTTTCCTACAGTTGTGTGACATACCTGCTTGAGGCGGTTGCTCTCCCCCGAAATTGCGGGTGCTGTGACGAAATGCTCTCCGTCATCCAATTTTCACGATGTCGTCACGAAACGGCATGAAGAGATGTTGACCTCCTCGCCAATGCACCGGCTCTCGCCGGGCGCAGCACCTCTCCCGAGAAAAGCCGTTCATGGTCGGCAAGATCCTATCCGCTCACCCCTTCATCGATCCGACCGCGACCCTGCGTGACAGCAACGCGGGCGCCTATTGCGAAATTGGCGCGCGCACGATCCTGCACGAAGTCACGCTCGGCGATTACTCCTACGTCGTAAATGACAGTCAGATCGCTTACGCGACCATCGGAAAATTCTGCTCAATCGCCGCGATGACAAGGATCAATCCCGGCAATCATCCGATGCATCGCGCGGCGCAAGCGCACTTCTCTTATCGCGCCAGCGCCTATTTTCCCGGCGAGCCCGATGAGGCCGAGTTCTTCGCGTGGCGGCGCAGTCACCACGTGACATTCGGTCATGACGTATGGATTGGCCATGGCGCCATTATCCTGCCGGGCCGCTGCATCGGGACTGGCGCCGTGGTTGCAGCCGGAGCCGTCGTCACCAAGGACGTGCCGGCCTACACGATCGTCGGTGGAAATCCCGCCAAGCTGATCCGGCGGCGGTTCTCGGAACGCGCGGCGGATGAACTGATGACGCTGGCATGGTGGAACTGGGGGCACGATCGCTTGCGATCCGCATTGCCGGATTTCAGGACTCTACCGGTTGAAGACTTCATCGAAAAGTATCGGCATACCGCACCAATAGAGCAGACCTTGAAAGCAGCTGACACATGACGGACATCTTGATCGAAGGCGGCGAAGCGCTGGTCGGAAGCGATCTTGTCGACGCATCCATTCACGTCGCAAACGGAAAAATTGCGGAAATTTCATCGCGTAGCGGTGCAGCTTCCCTTCGCCTCAACGGCGATGGCCTGATCGCCCTGCCGGGCATCGTGGATATGCATGGCGACGCTTTCGAACGCCAGATGATGCCCCGCCCCGGTGTGGATTTCCCGATCGATGTGGCGCTGGTCGACAGCGACCGTCAGGCGATTGCCAACGGCATCACGACGGTCTTCCACGCTACCACGTGGTCCTGGGAACCCGGCCTGCGCGGGACCGAGAACGCGCACCGCTTGCTCGATGCAATCGAAGCCATGCAGCCTCGGCTTGCCGCTGACACACGCTTTCATCTACGGCAGGAGACGTTCAACCTTGACGCCGAGCCCACCATTGCCAACTGGCTGGCTGCCGGACGCATCGACCTCCTCGCCTTCAACGATCACATGCATATGACCGCCGCGTCGATGAGCAACCCGAAGAAGCGCGCCCGCATGGTAGAGCGCTCCGGTCTCAGCGAAGGTGAGTTCGACAAACTGGTCGAGCGAGTCATGGCCCGCGCGGGCGACGTTCCGAACTCAATTACACGGCTCGCGTCCATCGGCCGCGACCATAGCATTCCATTGCTGTCCCATGACGATGAATCGCCGGATCAGCGTACTGGCTTCCGCGACTTGGGCATCGATATCGCCGAATTCCCGATCAACGAGGAAACCGCCCGTGCGGCCATCGACGGCGGCGACTTCACCGTGTTCGGAGCGCCAAACGTCGTGCGCGGCGGCAGCCATACCGGCTGGACCAGCGCGGCCGACATGGTGAGCAAGGGTCTGTGCTCGATTCTGGCTTCGGACTATTACTACCCGGCCCCCCTGCTCGCGGCGTTCCTGCTAGCCGCAAATAACACTCTGCCTCTGCCGCAAGCCTGGGCACTGATCTCCGGTGCTCCTGCGGCGGCAACAGGTCTCCACGATCGCGGCCAAATCGCCGTCGGGAAACGCGCCGACATCATTCTTGTTGATGCGCAGGAACCGCTCAGACCTCGAGTCGTTGCCGCAATTGCCGGCGGCCATATGGTTCATCTAACAGAACCGCGGCGGATTTTGTCGACAGCACCCACCTCGCGCAGGGTTGAACCGGCCTGAGCAAGCGGTTACTCAGGACTCGCATGCCGCAATATCCCCGCTACGCCATCTACTTTGTACCTTCAGCACAGAATGCGCTTTATCGCTTCGGCGCGGACCTGCTCGGGTACGATGCGTACTCGGGCAAGCCGCTGCCCTTTACCAATGGCATCGAAGCGGAGATTGAAGGCTGGAAACAGCTCACCGTCGATCCGCGCAAATACGGTTTTCACGCCACGCTGAAGGCCCCAATAACCCTCCACCCCGGCAAGACTGAAGACGAACTTGCCAGAGCCATGCAGGAATTTGCGCGCACGCCGCATACGATCCCACAGATTACACCCGTTGTTCGCGCCATCGGGAGATTTATCGCAATCGTACCACGCGACCCTTGTCCTGACCTGCAAAAACTTGCCGCCGATTGCGTGACGTCCTTTGACGATTTCCGCGCACCGCTGACACCCGAGGATCGCGACCGGCGCAACGTGTCCGCGTTGACGGATGTACAAGTTATGCACCTGGATCGCTGGGGCTATCCTTACGTGTTCGAAGATTTCCGTTTTCATATGACGCTGACGGGTTACCTTCCGGCCCAGCGGCGCACGGCAGTACTGGACATCCTGGCAAAGCGTTTTGCTGCGCTGGATCTAAAATCGGTATCGATCGACCGACTGGCGCTGTTGCGTCAAACCGATGCGATGACGAGCTTCACGATTGTGTCTGATTGGCCGCTTGTGGCTACGTGACACTACTCACAACGCTACGTTTGCAGCACAGTCGCGACCAACCGCGTCTGGTAAGGATTCATTGTTCGCAGCGCGTTCAGAACCTTGTCATATTGGGTTTTGTTGGCGTCAACCACCACCAGAATGATTCCCACCACGGAAAGAAGAGACGCGAAATCCTGATCGTCGACGGCTCCCCCGTCGATCAGAGTTGTGCCGTTGTAAGCAAGAGCACAGCCATTCTGCGTCGAGAGCGCCGTCTGAGGTGAAGATTCGGACCTGCCGCGTGCGCCGGCCGGAAGAACGCGAAGTTCACCGATCGCGACTTCCAGCTCACCCAACGCCACCGGACTTCGCATCGCGTCAAAGAATCCGGGTCTACCCTCAAGACCAAGCAGTTTGGAAAGCTGCATGGTCTCCGTCGCATCGACCGTCAAAGCATGCATACCACGTTGAGCAAACTGTTTGGCCAGCGCCAGCGTGAATGCGCAGCTTGCGGCGGGGTCGTTTGCCCCGAGAATGAGGATCGCGCCGGGCGACTTCTCCAACGCCTGAGTGAGTATGGCCGGCAGTTCGCCGAGCCCGTCCACACGAACGGGCGCAGCCGCCGGATCCGCGCGGCTCGCGGCCACAATTGCCTTGCGGGAAACGGTGGCCAGATTGAACACACCTGTGCGCTCGTATAAATCCCTGTCGCCACGGACGCCAGCGGTGCCACCGTCGAACTGGTTGAGAAAAGCCGCAGTAAAGATCCCTGCAAGTAGACCGATGACAAATCCGCCCCCGACCACCAGAGTTCGAGGAATGACATACTGCGCGGGCTGGATGGCCGCCGGAGAAATGACGCGAGAGTTTGTCCGGTCGAGCATCCCCTCTTCGCGAACTTCCTTCGCGCGACGTTGCAGCGTTTCATAGACGACGCGCTGCGCCGCGACGTCGTTCTCCAGATCCTTCAGTTTTTGAACGGGTGGTTGTCCCGACGCCGAAACTTGCCGCGCCGCGATGATCTGCCTATTGAGTTCGCCTTCAACAGCCTTGGTCCGCTGATATTCGGTTTCGAGACTGCGCTGGATTCTCGCAAGCTCGACGTCGATGAGTTCGCGAATCTGCCGAACCTGCGCGCGCGCCGTGATAACGGCCGGGTGTAAAGGACCAAGCGACACCGCGCTGTCAGTCTCGGCCTTCTTCGCCTCAGCGTAACGCGCCCGCAAATCGAACATCGTTTGAGACTGAAGTGCTTCTGCGATGGTGTCGATCGGCGGATTGGTCACGTTGCGTTTGCGAAGAATATCCATCCGCGCCAGCAATTCGGCTCCGCGTATTCTCTGTGCGGAAAGCTGATTGATCAGATCGCTCAGTTCCTTCTCGCTCAGGAAATTCCCCTGCCCGCCGACCAGATTGTTCTGAATGCGATAGATTTCAACTTGCTTCTCTGCGTTCGTCAGATTCTGTCGTAACGTACTCAGGCGCGATTCAAGCGCTTTCGCCGTTCGGCTCGCCGCCTCGGTTTGCATCTGCACTTGCACCTCGAGATAGGCCTGAGCAATTGCATCGGCGATCTGTTTCGATTTCTCGGGCGACGACGACGTCCACACTGAAACGTCGAGGACAAATGTGCGGTCAGGCCGGCGAACGTCGATTCGTTTCCGCAATGTGCGAAGCGCGGCTCTGATACGCGCATCCCCCTCGGAGGATGACCCAGCCGAGTCCCCACCCTCACCCGCTACGAATTCCGGATCTCTGGTCAAATTGAGCTTGGTAACGACCTTCTCAAGCACTTCGGTCGACGTGATGACTTGGACCTGGCTCTCGACCACCGCAAACGTCGCGTCGGCGGACGCCGCGGCAGGGCTAAGGTCGTTTGGCAGAATCTGAAGTCCGCGCGGATCGATAAGAATTTTGATCTGCGAAACGTATCGCGGGGTCATGAAGAGAGCAATTGCAAGCGCCAACAGCGCGCATGTCCCGGTGATTGCTGCGATGAGCTTTTTGCGGCGGCCAAAGGCGGTCGCAAGGCCACGAAAATCAATGACAGCAGCCGGCGCCTCGCGCGTGTCGATTGCCATTGTCATGCGCAAGCACCTGCTGAGCGCATCGAGAATGACGAACTTGGCCGCATACGCATGAGACTACCTGAACGCAACAAGGTCACCCGAACCAACACTCCGAGCTTGCACGGAGCTTGACCCGGTATGGTTAATATTGCTTGAATAATGGGCCTTATGCAGCGCGGATAACTCCGCCCTTCGCGAAATCCTCAGGCTGAAGTGCCGTAAAGGTCGATGGCCTCGATCGTACTCGTCCGGTTCAGGCTGTGCGGCCCGCGCTCCACTCCTCCATCCCGCAGCCGCACAGTATTGTGCATGCTCTGGCGGACAACCTCCCTGTCCAGCGCGTCGATTCGGCAAAACGCCAGGCCCGAGCCATAGCCTTCCGAGCAATCCTGCGCGGGTCGCCACAATGCGCCATCGTGGTGAAAGAAATCGCCGGCGGGGCGAGCGCAGCGATGGTCCACGAGAATGGGATTTCCAGCGTGCGGCTGCCATGGGCCTGCGAGTTCAGGGGCCCAAAAAACACTGAGCGTATCCCAATTTGAACCGCGCCAGCTTCGTGTGGCCGCGAACATCCACCACAGCCCGCCGTGTTGGCAAACGGTCGCGTCTGAAGCTTCGACATTTTCGAGCAGGGTTGCTTCATGAACCCAACGGTCGGGAAAACTTTCAGCACGATAAAGATCGACCGTTCTCGACTGCAAGGATTCCGGGATCATCCATATCGCATCAGCATGCGCGAAGACATGCGGATAGGACAAATGAACTTGCGTCTCGAGAACAGGTCTTGGTCGTTCGAAACCGTCGGATGCCAACAACGACGTCGAGATCAATCCCTTTCCCGACGCCATGTCGTACTCTTCAACGAAGAGATGCGTCTGCCCATCCGCCACGAACAAAAATGGATCGGCATAATAGCGCCCGCCATCGTCGGCCAGCCGACGGTAAGCGCTTGCGCTCGGCAAAGACGTTTTGGATTCCGTTGCGTCTATCTGCCGCCACGCCACGAACCATCGCGGCGCTTCGTGACAGAGCCGCGCAATGCGGGCGTTCAACTTGCCCGCGAGTGCTACTGCACCAAATGACAGCGGCAGACCTGAGTGAATTGCTTTTGCCGTCAGCAATCTCGGCGATGGCTGTGCGTCGCTCGTCAACGGAGCGGTCACAGCCTTTACACACAGCTGCAAAAGCGCCGAGAAAATCGTGTCAAGCGCCCGCACCGCAACCGTCTTGTCTTCAACGGCAGGCAGCCCTGAGATGATTTCCCGCCCCGTAGCGTCGACAATCGTCAACACAGGGCTACGCGCATCCAGCACAGCCAGCAAAGCTGCATCATCCGAAGCTGCTCCGTCATAGAGGACCTTGATATCTGGCAAAGCACCATTCGCAGTTTGCCCGGTCAAATCCAGCACATGATCGTTGTCCGCTGCATCCCGCGTTTCCAGATAGGGCTCAAATGCCTTCTCGCTGAGGAGGTCGCAGGCATGATCGTCGTGGAGACGAAAGGCAAATTTCTCCAGCATCAGGAGGAGCGTGAATGCGAGCGGCGGTGGTGGCCCGTCAACCAGCCGGACAACTGGATTGATATTGGGATGGCGCGCGAGACGCGTCACCAACTCCTGTTGCCATCGCCACAACCGCGCACGGTTGAGACATATCGTCACCATACGCCTGCCTGCCGTCTCGGTCATGACGGGCAACCGGGCTTTGGAAGCTGAGTGACAAGGCCGAGCGCGTCCAGCGTGGTGCGATCCAGCCTGTTTTCGTCGGCACGATCAATGATCGCCATACCGCCGGTTCCGTTGAGCTCCCAAATCGACCAACGAAATTTCCGGCGCTCAGCGGCGCAGCGCACGTCCAGCAGCCACGCCGCCCTCGCCCTTCCGCCTGCGGAATTCGACGCCGGGTTGCTACGTGTCGCACCAAACTCGCCGAGCAGAATACGGTGGGTGTCGATGTTATTGCGCGAAGCCCATGCCGCTACGCTATCGAAAGCGACGTCTACCACCTTGGCATTCCAGCCCTCGCGAAAGTACGCAATGATCGCGGCCTTCGCTGCGATCGACTGCCGGGCTTTATCGACAGCGGAGAAAGCCGGATCTGCCGATATCCGCTCTTGCACCGCAAGGATGGCAGAACTCTCCGCTTCCTTGATCGCCGGATAAGGCAGCGCCTGCATGTCACGCCAGAACCGCTCCCGCGGCTCCGATGACTCAACACCCTGATGTGTGAAGAGATGAGGCTCATAATAGTGAAACGAGAAAAAAACATTCTCGTCGCGAAATGGAGCCGGATCGAGGAGCGCCAACCCTCTCCAACTGCCGCCTTGCGCGCCGGTTACGACCAAGGTCAGACGCGGCGCCTCCCGGCGCACAGCTCGATATAGCGCCTCCATCATCGTCTGCCAGCGCGCCGCCGTCGCCGTGTCGTAGCCGGCGGGCGGTTCGTTGACAGGCTCCAGCGCCACGTTCGGGTCGTTCATATCTGCGAGCAATTGCGCCGTTCGGGCAATCGCAGCCATATAGGCTGCAAACAGCGGCTTTTCAGCGTCGACGAAGATCGTTTCAGGTTGATATCCGGCAACTTGAGAATTGGAATGGAAGTTGACGATCACACTCAGATGCCGCGCTCGGAAGCGCTGAATCGTCGTCAGCAAGATAGTATCGAGCGCATCGCGCCGCTCACCCGTCATCTGGAGAAACGGCCCCGGGTCGACTGTTAGCCGAACGAAATCAAATCCTGCCGCACGAACAGCTGCGATCAACCCATCCGAAACGAAGTGGTCTGCGGTGGCAAAAGGCGGCCACTCATACAAGGAACCGTCAAGCGGCGACACAGAAGCCCAGTTCAGTGGCCGGTGTACACCAATCCCTCGTTGAAAAACCTTGACGCTGTCAGCGGCGTGCGCTGCCGTCACCATCATCGCGCTGTATACTATCACCAATATGCGTAGAAGCCATCGCATCACGAGATCCAGCGCCGGGACCGTGCGGCATGGTCACACATCGTCAACAACGTGATCATCAGGATGTCGGCCGATTTAACCGACAACGCGTTGTTGGTCAGCGCCAACGCGAAAAACATCACCGTGGCCAGCATGACGATCGCCGATCGTCCCTTCAGAAGCGCCCGAAACAGGTTGGCCAGCAGCAGCGCAAACAAGATCGCACCGATCAAACCAAACTGGACGGTGAAGACAACGAATGAACTCTCGATGAACGGCAATCCGAAAATGTCGAGCGCTATCCGTTGAACTCGGGCGATATCGGCACCGAACAGGAATTCTTTCCATGTCAGATAATCGAATACGCCATAGATGCTCACGCGCGCGAGAGAGCTTTGATCGACGAAGCCTCCTTCGAAACGACTCAATGCGCCAGCGGCGAACATAATGCCGATGACGGCGATCAGAGCGATCAACCCAGCGATCCCGAGCATCATTTTCCGCTGGATCGCATCGACTCGCGATCGGGCTGGCATGGGTTCGAGGATCAGAAATAACATGCATGAAACACAGGCGGCGACGCTTGCAATGCGCGCTCCGGATGCAAGAGCACCCACGAACAGAATAACAACACCCATCAGCTTGAACGATGGCCTCCATCGCGCGACGCTGAGAGAGCAAATGCCGACGGCACACCACTGGCCCAGTTGCAATGGATGATCGGAGAGTCCGGTCGGGCGGAAGACATCTTCACCTGCGGCATAAGGCAGCAAGCGCGCCCTGAGCGCGAATTCAGCGATGCCGACGGCTGCGCTCAGAATGAGAAACAAAAGGATTAGCTCGCCGAGGCTCGATCGCCATTGATTTGGCAGCGTCATCATGACGAATGCCGCCATGCATGCGACGATATAGGTGTCCAGGATATAGCCGGATGACGTACTTTGACCGCTCACTGAGAGCATCAGAAGCAGGCCGCAAATGCCTGCCAGAAAAACGACAATCGCGCGCAGAACTCCGACATCCTGCTCGCTCAGCTCAATGCGATAATTTAACAGGACTGCTAGTGCGACCAGGCCAATCCCGTAGAACGCCGGGTGGATCTTCTCGATCGTAGATCCTTCGATCGTTGTATAATTGACGAACTGGTTGAGAATGAGCGCGTTAAGTCCAATCCTTAGCAGGATAAAAAAGACGAATGATACGTAAAGCATGCGCAACAGAATACGGCTGTCGCTCTGCTCGGTAACGGCATAACCGGAACGGATCATGGAAAGCTGCGCTATGGTGACCAGTGAAAATAAACCGTAAGCAATCCACGTTAACAGTTAGCTAACCAAACGGTGCGTATGGGTGGTTGTTGGTTTCCGCCATGTGCAGCGCCGCGGTACGCGACGAATGCAAGAAATTCCGAAAATGTCCTCCGTTCGAGTTTTGTGCGTCACGCCTTTTGGTCCTTCGGGCAAGGGCGGCATCGACCGGCTTTATCATTATTTCCGCCAGTTCATCACTGACAACAATGTGCCGGGGATTGATCTGCGCTTTGAGCAGTCGCGCGGCGATGCGCGCGGAAACCGCTGGATTGCGACGTTTCCGCTCATCCTTGCGAAAATCGGATTCGAACTAAACCGCTTCCGGCCGCACGTGGTCCATATAAACTTCGCCACTGGCGGAAGCCTACCACGCAAGTATGCCATCCTGAAGCTCGCGAAGGCATTCGGCGCGCGGACCATTGTTCATTTCCACGGCCAGTTTATCGAGGATCAGGTTACCGCACGCACGGTGCCGGGCCGGCTGTTCAGCGCAATCGCCAACCAGGCCGATTGCGTTGTCGCGCTCGGCAAGGTCCATGCGAAAGCGTTCGAACGCATCGGCGTTGAGCACCAACGGATCGCGATCGTTCCTAACGGAATACCTGATTTCGCAGCCGATCTCGTACTGCCCAAGCAGAGCACTGGTTCACTGGCGATCCTCTTTTCCGGCTTGCTGACCGAAAACAAAGGTATGCATGTGCTGATCCCGGCACTCGCGCGCCTTCGGCAAACAACCGAGAACTGGTACTGCACAGTTGCCGGTAATGGTGATGTCCAGCACTTTGTGGATATGGCTCGCGAGGCAGGGCTCGATCAGAAGGTGACTTTCACGGGCTGGATCGAAGCAAGTGAAATGCTCGACCACATGCGAAAGGCCGATGTGGTCGTCCTGCCCTCTCGTACCGAGGCACTACCGCTTAGCCTGATTGAGGGCACCTGTGCCGGCGCCGCCCTTGTTGCGACCGACGTCGGCAACGTCCGCGACATTGTGAACGACGGAGTTAACGGGCTTCTCGTCAAGCGAGAGCCGGAGCCGATCGCCTCAGCATTACTTGAAATCGCCACCAACCGGTTTCGCTTGGGCGAGATGCAATCCGCCTCGCGTCAAATCTATCAACGGCATTTTACTGTATCGGCGTTCGCAGAGCGGCTTCGCGAACTTTATCTGCAGGTCGCGAAGACTCCATAGCAACTAACATCCAGTTTACATGATACGAGGAATGGTTAGTCGCTGATCGATGAACTTGCGCTTTCCCCTGCCCGTCATCGGCAATTCGTCCACAACCTTCAGGTGAATTGTAAGATCGCCGGCGGCTCGCTCTGCCATCCGCGAAAGATAATCCGAGAAGTCAGGCTCCCGGCCGCCTTCTGTGACAACCATGAGTTCGACCTCGCCAGGAACGCGCTGGCAAAACTGCACTTCACGCGTCAGGTCATGCCGATCAATCGGCACGCACAGGCCATTAAAGGGAATAAGAGATCCGGAGCGGCTCACCATATATTCACTGCTTCGCCGCGGCGCCAGGTGATTCATAACAAGCCGATATCCGTTACTCGCGCTCGGCAATTCGACGAGTTGAGCAGCATCGCGTGTATCGTACCGGATGAGCGGCATACCCCTGAACATCAATCCGGTCGACACGATACGACCCGTCTTACCGGGCGTGGTGATGGGTTGGCCGTCGTCATCCACCAGTTCGGTGTAACCGTAGATCGGATTAAATTCGTATGTGTCCGGCTCGCCAACCCGCTCGACTGCGAACGCGACCTTCTCGCTCAATCCGTAGAAGGGCACGATCATCGCCTGATCAAAAACTTGCGCGAAGAGATCTCGCTGATGTGGAAACAGTTTTTCTGAAATCGGGAGGACTCCACGAATCTGCCGCAACGGCGATGCGCCGATCCGAAGCAAATATTGGGCGAACATCGTTATCGCGGAAGGATAGCCGTGAATGAACTTGATATTCTTTTCGCGAATAGTAGCCAGATAGGACGCCAGTGTCGCGTCATCGAGATGAAAAACCGAGAACCGCAATTCTTTCAGCGCCGGCTCGATCTCCATGTGAGAATTTGTATCGTCGATCAAATCAAATCCGCGAAAGACGCAACGCCAGTCATGCGCCGTGAATCCGGTCCTTGACCACGCATCGTGAATGAAGGCGTACTCGATCGGACTGCGATTGCGATCAAGCATGATCGACAGCGGTTCGCCGGACGATCCATCGGTCGATGCGCGGTCGAGACGATCGAGCGGAACGGTACACATCTCATCGCGATGGTCGAGTACGGTTTGCCGTGAAAGGACGGGCAATCGAGACCAGGCCTCGCTTCCCAGCAATTCGCCAGGCGCGATATGACCGATCACAGGCTTGAGTGTACGGGTGTAGTAAGGCGCATTCCGGATCGCCAATTGAACCACCTCACCAAGCGCCTGCTGGCGATAGGACCGGACAAAATCGGCATCCGTCTTTGCGCGATCAATCACGCCACGCCAATGACGATATGTCTTGCCGAATTTGATCGAAGTTGGCACGTACTGAAGGAAGCGGCCGAGATGGGCTCGCGTCGATAGCGGCAACCGGACATATGCACCGCGCGCGACGTCTAGAACTGTCATCGGTTTTCCCCTGATTTGGCGAACACGCCTATGTACCGCAGCCGATAAGCAACCAGCGATAAATCGGACATTTACCTTAACCGTGCATGGTCAAATTGATGGTTATTCAATCAAAACACGTGGCGGTTTACGTGCCGGCCCTGAACAGGGGTGGCGCGGAACGTGTGGCTGCCCTGCTGGCATCCGGTTTCTTTAAAGCTGGCTGGCACACCACCCTGCTCGTTGATTTCGAGGCATCTGAAAACCGGGCGCTGATCGATGCTGGTGTACCAATACGCGTACTCGGAAGTTCACATGCCGGCTCCGTGTTCGCCCTCGCCGGATTCCTGCACTCACAAAAACCGGACGTCGTGCTCGCGATCGGCGGCGCGGCGAACGTCAAGCTTTCCTTGGCCCGTCTGTTCGCGGGCGGCCAGTCCCGGATTGTACTTTCGTATCACGGACGCTCCGACGTCGGACGCGGCCGGCTCGGCCACATGTCCTATTCGTTCGCGCCGTGGCTCGCGCGGCGCGCCGACGCTGTCGTTTGCGTATCCGACGGGTTGCTCGAGCATCTCCGGGACGACTGGAAAGCGCCACATGGCAAGCTGACGCGCATCTACAATCCGGTATCGGTTGGGAACGCCATTCCGGCCAGTCTTAGCGACCTGATTCAGCGTCCGCCCGTCGTGCTCGGCGTCGGCAGACTCAATCCGGAAAAGAATTTTGCGGCGCTGGTCGAGGTGCTCCCCCGTCTGCACACAGATGCACGCGTCGTGATCTTTGGCGAAGGCCCCGAACGGGACAATCTTCTGGCACGCGCAAAGCAGTTGGGCGCCGCAGACAGGCTGGAACTTCCGGGTTATCGCGATAACCCGTGGCCTTGCTATGCGCAGGCTCGATGTTTCGCGTTGACGTCGCGCAGGGAGGCCTTCGGCAATGTGGTCGTCGAAGCGCTGGCATCGGGACTTCCGGTGGTGTCGACACGGAGTGGCGGCCCGGACGAAATTCTGGAGCACGGGCGCATCGGCACGCTCGTGGACAATGGCGACATCGATGCGCTCGCCCAGGCAATCAACCAGGTTCTGGCAGACCCCGGCGATCCCACCTCGCGGATCGCACGCGCACGTACATTCGATGCCCAGACAGCGATCAGCAGCTATCTCGCCTTGTTCAGTACGATACTGGCTCAGCGGTAGCTGTCGCAGCAGATTGCTCGCGCCAGATTTCCCACGGCCGGTCAAGCATCCGCACCAGCGCAAATCCGGATACAGAGAGCGTTGACGCATAAACCGCGATGAACGTCGCGGCTCCGCCGAACAATATGATCAGCGGCAGTTGTCCGCCCAGAAGCGCGCGGGTGCCAAGGGTTGCTGCCGAAGCGAGACTAAACGAAATTGTCAGCCCCGCGATAGCCCGCCATGGCACAGTAAACGGCAACAGGCGCGTGGAGAGAAACGCGCTGCCCGCAAGCGAAACGAAGGATGAAAACGCTGCGATCATGGCCGCAGCCTGCGGGCCACCTCGCGGGATCAAAAGCAACCCAAGAAACAGGGAGATCACCGCAGGCGGAGCCATGCTTACTAACTGCTGCCAGTTTTTCTTCGTGATGTAGAAAGCATTGTCGAAGCAGAAATTCTTCAGGCTTGCGAACAGTGTTGCGAACGCAATCCATGGCATGACCCGTGCGGCCTCAACGCGATAAGCCTCCGGCAAGACCAGTTCAGCAAATGGCTGCGCAAGCAGCGCAATCCCGGCCGCCACGGCTCCGCACAGGAGAACCAGCGTCAGGATGTTGCCGCTCTGAACGCGGCCGGCCGCCTCTCGTCCTTCAGATGAATAACTGCGGACAAGCATCGGAAACAGATACGGATTAAGCGAGCCGCTGAACAGTTCGACCGGCTGCCTAGCCAGCGCATAAGCAGCCGCATAGAGGCCCACGCTCGCGGGCCCAAGGGCATGGTTGAGAATGAAGCGATCGAGCCAGCCGACCGTCTGCGCCAGCAGCGTGACCGATACGATCGGAACTCCGAATAACAGAGCAGCGCGATAACCCTGACGCGGGAAATAGGGCCACGGCAGATCGCGGAAAGCCACCCCACAGGCGAGCCCTCCAAGAGCGAGTGTTGTCAGGGAAATTCCGAGCGACGCGGCAAAGAACGTCGGTTCAATCGCTAGGACAGCGCCCACTCCGCATGCGAGCGACAGAATGCCCCGCGCGATCTCGACGCCTGCGTAAAGCCCATGACGCTGCTGTGTCTGCAACAGCGTTAAACCGAGCCGCAAGACAGCGAAGGCCAGCACATAAACAGCAACGGCGACTGTGAACCATCCGGACAGACTGGGCTGGACGACCGACAGCAGCAGTGCGCCGAGCAAGGAGAGTACGCAGGACACGACAGTCAGAACAAGTGCGCGACCAAGCCTGCCTGCGGACGGCACACGGTCCTTGCTTTCGCTGCTCAGTACAAACAGCCGTACCCATCCACCCGTTGCCATGTCGAGAATTTCGCCTGTGACAACGATAAGGGCAAACATCCCGTAGTCGTCCATCGACAGCAATCGGGTCAGGACCAGAAGCAGGACAAATGTCGACAGGCGGGGCACGAGATTGGCGCCGAAATAAAGGACGACATTCAGGTTTTTCATCAGAGACCTGCGTTCGCCAGATTCGGGGTTGGCGCCTGATCCGGCTGTAAAGCCGGCGAACCATCGTTCACCGAAATGGCGACAGGCTGAACGTCGACCCGCGTGCGGAATTCCCGCGCTTTCAGGTCATTTGCATGAAACACAATACGCGTCGAGCTCTCCATGACCCCGAACGCCGGCGAATACTCCGCGCTTTCAAGCGTAACTGAGACGCTTGGCCCAGCAGAGACATGCATCAGCATCTCGCCATCACGCGTGACGACGATGGTTGCTCCCTCAATTTTTGCCGAGCATTCCGGATGAAGCAGAAAATCAATGCTGATTGAGGTCAGCGGCCTTGACACTTCGCCTCCGGTCTCAAGCAACCTGTCCGTCACCGTCAATCCGCTGGTGTCGATGGTTACCGCGCGCTCACATGTCAGTCCATAGTCGCAAACATATCCGTCGTGTTGAGCCGAAACATGGACGCCATGGTCGATCTCGCGGAGACCAAGATACTTCGATACAGCCTTGCGCCGCCAGTTGAACGCGCCGGAAACTTCACTCTGATCCGTTCCGTTGATGCAGAGTGTATTGTGAGCCATCGTGCCACGTAGACGATCGCGGACACTGCCGCCGGAATGATACAGATATGTTCCGGCATCAACGAGCACCGGCTTTGCGTCGAGATGCAGCATCAACGACAAGGCATCAGCATGACCATGCGCCGCAATCGACAGATAGCCGAGCGGGCCATGGTCGAACACCGCCAGCGACTCTCGCCCACCCATTCGGCCTCTGGAGATCGTATATCCTCCACGCTCGAATGTACGCGTCCCTATGCATGAATCGGACGCATCGTCGGACCAGCCGAGAAGAAGATTTCGCAGCTGGGGAACACCGCGATCCGCAACGATATCCCGGCGGCCTGTCGCGGCCGCGATCCCGCTCACGATTGATGCCAGATAAAGGGGTTCATGGCCTGCGCCGGACGCGATGACGCGGCCTTCGTCGTCATCGCCGATGCGCGGATGATTCCCCGTGCCATCAAGCAGCCATCGTAGATGTTCTCCGGCAGCAGCGATGCGCGCAATGGCGTCATCCGGAAACGGAACGCCGGCCGCTTCCGCAACGATGAATGCGAGAAGGTACCACTCGCATGTGAATGCGGTGTATGTCGGTGACTGTTCCGCACCCACGCCATCGTCGTGAATCTGACGAAAGGCCTCAGCGATCAGCATATCCCGCGCTTCCAGCGGATCGATTGCGGATCCTTGCCAGAGTGTTCCCAGAATGAAGAGTGCCGCCTCCTCTGCGATCAGATGATTGTTCGCAGACGAATAGCGCGAGGGGAAACGCTTAAGCCAGTACGCATGCGCAGCCAGGCAACCCCTGATCTTCCGTGAAAGCCGCGCGCCAACTCGTTCCCGGCCAACCAGCCCTATTGTCAGCAGGATTGAGACAACACGCAAAGCAAGTTCGATCCCGGATATCCAGTTAATGCCCTTGAACGGCGGGTTAGCGTCGATCCAGCTCTCGATCAGATCGAGCGCAGACTGAGCCATCACATCATCGTTCTCCAGCCGGGACAGCGCCGCGATCACCGGCACGAACTGAAGTCGATTGAGTTCCCAGACCAGTTTCACATCACCGCGCTGGCGATCATGCCGGTAATCGATGTCGAAGCAATAGATGTTATCCGGCCAGCGCAATCCCGAGACGGGATCAAGATGCCAGTCCATGTCCCTGGATAACTTGAAATCATAACCGAGCGCGCGATAGATCCCAGGTGCCATCGCGGTTGGTGCGACAGACCGCCAAAGCGAGCGCGTATCGGTGTCGATCAATGGCAGCCGGTTCGTATCGATTGAGAGAAACGGCAGATCGGTGGCCTTGGCCGCAAACTCTGAGTAATCGTATGACCGCATCGCGGACACACGGCGCTTTCCGGCCTCACGTAACCGATGACCCAACTCCGGCACGCTCATGGCCCGCAATCGGTTGGCGTACCATCCAAGTTTACCGAGCGAACCTGCCATATCGACAGACATCCTAGCGGGCTTGCGGGGTCGCAGCGACCGGCGTTTCAGCCTTGGGCCGGTTGGTCTTGTTCTTGATCAGTGCAGCGTAAGCTCCGAGTAGCTTCGGCGCCTCATGCTCCCAGGACAGATCCCGTTCAATGCGCTGCCGGCCGAAGGCGCCCATTGCTGCGCGACGTTCCGGATCGTCAAGAAGTTCGATGATCTTGCTCGCCATGTCCCTCGGATCGTTGTGTCGGGCATATAGCGAGGCATCAGCAGCGGAGACACGTCCCTCTGTCAGATCGAACTGAACAATCGGCTTGCTCAATGCCATGTATTCCATGATCTTGTTCATGGTGGACTTGTCATTCATTTCGTCAGCTTTGTCAGGATTGACGCAGACGTCCGCCGTGTTCAGCATTTCAAACAGATCATGGTCGCTGGCGCGGCCAGTAAACGTAACGAAGTCCTGCACACCGAGCGTTTTCGCCAGCGTCTTCATTTCTTCGAGTGCAGGACCTCCGCCAACAAGCCCGAAATGAATGTCCGATCGCCTGAAATCCTCCACGATCATCTTCACAGCGTTCAGCAGCAGATCGATCCCCTCCTGTGCGCCCATGACGCCGACATAGCCGACCAGAAACTGGCGGCCTTTTCGCAGCTCCGGATTGGGCGGAAGGATTTGAATGCGATTGAGATCCGGGCCGGAGCGGACGACGAAGACATTCTCATCGAGCATGCCACCGCGAGTCAGCGCAATCCTGCGATAGGATTCGTTCGTGGCAAGCGAGATATCTGCCGTCTGGAAGGTCACCTTCTCAAGGAGAACGAGCAGCCGATAGAAGAAATCCTTTCGGCCGAATTTTGATACATACAGCTCGGGATTGATGTCATGATGATCGAACACGAACATCCTGCCAAGGAAGAGCTTGAAGAACCCGCCGATCAAAAAAATGGTATCGGGCGGATTGCACGCATGGATCACATCGAATCCGCGAGCAAAAAGAACTTTCCAGCTCAAGAAGAACTCGCAAGCCAGCGCCCAGCCATATTCGAGCGGATAACCTGATGCGCGTTTGGCCTCGAAGGGCATCCCGTGGCGATGAATGTGAACGCCGTCGATCAGCTCATAGCTTTTTTGTGCGTTAAACCCTTTCGGACAAATCACCGAGACCACACACCCGGCTTTCGCCATGGTTTTCGCTTCCGACCATACGCGTCGGTCGAAAGGTACGGATAGATTCTCGACAATGATCAGGACGCGAAGCGGCCGTCCATCCTTGACAAGGCGCTGGTCACCAATTGATTCCGACATAACGCGCCTTCATGTCTGGAGATTCCCACAATCGGGCGAGATCGAGAACGATCTGGTCTTCGCTGAGCATCGGTTCAATGCCGCGAAATTCAGCAGACGCGTTTCCAATAATGATGACGTCTGCCGCAACGACGGTTTTCCGCAACGACGTCATCATGATCGAGCCGATGTGAGGAATTGCCTTCTCGATATATTGCCTGTTCACGCCGGTCAGCGCCGAGAGATTGACGCTTGGATCATAGAGCTTGAGATTGAAGCCTTTGCCGATCAGACGCTCAATCAGCTCGACCTGCGGGCTTTCACGCAGATCGTCGGTACCGGGCTTGAAGCTGAATCCAAGCACAGCAATGTCTCGCTGACCGAACGCAACAACCTTGGCGATCGCTCTTTCGATCTGATTGCGGTTGCTGGGAAGAATGTTGGACAGGATCGGCACCTCGACGTCGAGTTGACGTGCGAGATATGTCAACGCGCGCGCATCCTTCGGCAGGCATGAGCCACCGAACGCGTAACCCGGCTTGAGGTAGTACGGCGAGATGTTGAGCTTTGTATCGGAACAGAACACGTTCATCAATTCATAGCTATCGATCTTCAGTGCCTGGCAGATATTTCCGATCTCGTTTCCGAAACAGACTTTCAACGCGTGCCACGTGTTGTCCGCATACTTGATCATCTCGCTGGCTTCGAACGATACCGTGAAAAGCGGCGCGCGAATTCCCTCGTAAAGGTTCGCAACCTGAAGTGCGGCGCTCGGATCATCCGCACCGACAACGGTCTTTGGCGGGGCAAAAAAATCGGCGACTGCCGTGCTCTCCCTCAGAAACTCGGGATTGTATGCGACGGAAAGCCCCTCACCGCAGCGGCGTCCGGATTCGCGCTCAAGAATCGGAATGAGTGTGTTGCGCATCGACCCCGGAATCATCGTCGATCGCACGATAACAAGGTGATCGCCCTGCTTTTCCCGAAGCGCACGTCCGATTTCCGCAACGACACTGCAGACGGTATCGATATTGATACTGCCGTTTTCGCGGCTTGGCGTCCCGACGCATATCAGCGAGATGTCGGTGTCGCGTATCGCCTGATTGACGTCGTCGGTTGCCGTCAAGCGTCCCGACCGGACCCCTTGTTGCATAAAATCGTCAAGACCTGCCTCGACGACCGGCGGCTTACCCTCGCGAAAGCACTGGCGCTTGATGTCATTGGTATCCAGCCCAATGACCGTGTGGCCTGTACGTGAGAAACACGCGGCCGATACCGCCCCAACGTAGCCTAATCCAAAAATACTGATACGGCGTGGAGCAGTATTGTTCGGTATGACGGGAGCAATAACCGGCAAGCGATCGGCAGTCGCTTGCGCACTTCCCGGAGCGAGTTCGATCAGATCGGAGCCATCGAGCCATGAATTCATTTGAGCCTCGTCTTTTTTTTGCAGTCGTAGGCTGGCGACGGCAAAAGAGGAAGACAAAGCAAAGTGTCATCGCTTGTTAGGCTTACCTTGCCTCAAAACGACCGCTTCGATTAACACTTTGTTAACCTCTCGATTAGAGCTGGATTAGACGTATAAAATTGGTTCTATAAGCGCGACAGAATGAGCGTGATTTAGAGGACGAAGCAAACCGCAATGCTCAGAACGACATTTCAAGTGCTTGCATGGGTGTCTATCCTCGCGATCGTGATTGTAACGGACGGCCCGATCGGGTTGCGTCCAATCACTCACCTGCCAGGCAGCGTTGAAAGGTTCTTCGCCCTTCTCACGGTCGCGACGCTATTCACTCTCGCTTATCCGAGCAGAATTTCTTTCGTCGGACTTTCGCTCGTACTTGCTGTCTTCATCATTGAGTTTGCACAGGTAGCCTCGCTGGGCCGCCACGCACGCTTGCGTGATGCCGGCGTTAAGGTTCTAGGCGTCTTTGCCGGACTGGCGCTGGGTTATTTCCTGCGAGCCGGAATTGAACTGATACGTGCAAGACTCGCGGGGAACCAAAAAGCTGTGCCTGAGGCCGCAAATCAGTCCTGACGGATAACAGGTCGCCAGTTGGCCGGCTCGATGCTATCCACACGACCGAGCTAGCGCCCGAACCCTTTGGCGCCGACCAGGCTGTTTCTCAGCAAGCGAACGGACCTGGAGCGTTTCACGGTTGCGTCGATTATCGCTGTCGTTATCACTGCGTCGTATTGTCGGGAACAAAGGCCTCACCAACACCTAAGCGGTCCGCATCAGCCTCGCCGGGAATTCGGCAGTTCATTTCTTCGCGTCGTTATGATCGAACAATTTGGGTCGTTGAGCTCACGTTCATAATGGCGATTCCTAGGATTTGCGCCGATTCGAAACGTGACTAGATCTTTGGTTGCCGGAGAACCAGCTTTTCGACTTTACAAACTCACTCTCAAGAAAGCGTCTGACCTCGCGGGTCAGCCTTCTGAGATCGCTTTCAGGACGTCGAAGCAACCACACATTCAAAAATGCCGTCTCATTCGGAAGCACCCGAACAAGTCGTTCGGCTTGCGCAAAGGGCACAGCGAGAAGGGCAAGACCGAGGCCCTCCGCCGCTGCGGCGAAGTGACTTGCAACCGGCAAGATGCGCAGGGCATTTCGCACCTCCGCCGCAGCAAAGAACTGCGTAGCCAATTGCATTTGACCAGCGCGTTCGCTTCGGAAACCGGCAAAATCCTCCGTGAGTCCGATAATGTCGTGATCCTTGAGTTGAGCCAAGGATCGCGGTGCAGGATGCGCCGCCAGATATTCCTCCGACGCAAACATGCCGAACGCGACGGTCGCTACCCGCTTTCCGATAAGCTCACTTTCGCCGGGATCACCCATTCTGATGACGAAATCGAGATCACTTGTCGCCAGGGATTGCTGATGCATTGTCGATGTGAGCTCGAGACGCAGACGGCTGTTCAGGCCGCGGAGTTGTTTGACGCGAGGCAGGAGCCAATGCTTTGTCAGTCCCTCCGTCGCGGATATCTTGACGACGGACGACCTCTGGCCGACCCGCAAACGCAACTCACGATTGAACAGGTCAAACGCGGACAGAATATCCCCGGCCGAGCGCCGAAGGTCTTCGCCTTCCGGGGTCAGCTTTACTCCCGACGACGCCCGAAAGAACAACGGCGCTCCAACATACCGCTCAAGCTCTTTCAGCCGCCGGCTCAGCGTCGGTTGACTCATCCCAAGTTCGTTGGCGGCGCGATTGACGCTGCCCGTTCGGGCCACGACAAGAAATAAACGGTACAGGTCCCAGTTTGCTTCGGTCACATCTGCTTTCCGCGCTGCCTGGGAAGGGATAGTCGTGGGACGGGCATGCGCAGCTAGTTTACACGCCTGTCGTGTCCCTGCCAGTACCGTTCTCGAAGCTTGCGCTTCAATATCTTTCCTGAAGGATTTCTTGGCATCTCTGACAAGAACTCGATCGACTTCGGAATCTTATAACCCGCCAGGCGCTCCCGCGCATATCTAAGAATGCTGTCGGCGTCCGCAATGGCATTTTGCATCGGCACCACAAGGGCTTTGACGGCTTCGCCCCACCGTTCATCCGGCACGCCGATGACCGCGATATCGGCGACATCCGGGTGGCTAAACAAGACGCTCTCGATTTCTGCAGGATAGATGTTCTCCCCGCCGGAAACGATCATGTCCTTGATGCGATCGTGGATATAAAGATATCCGTTCTCATCGAGGTATCCTGCATCTCCCGTATAGAGCCATTCACCCTTGAGGGTCTTGGCTGTGTCGTCGCGACGATTCCAGTATCCAACCATGTTCTTTGCCGTCCGGCAGACGACTTCTCCCACCTCGCGCGAGGGCAACGGCTTCCCTAGAGCATCCACAATTCGCAGTTCAACACCGTCGATAGGCCGGCCACATGATTTCATGACTTCGCTCTCGATACGGGAGTGGTCTTCCGGCAAGAGCGCGGTCAGGACTCCGGCTGTTTCGGTCAGGCCGTAGACCTGAACAAATCCAGTTTGTTTGAACACGCGCAACGCGCTTTTCAACAGACCGATTGGAATTGGCGAGGCGCCATAGATCACGCGCTTTAGCGAGGACGTATCGATCTGATCGATATTCTTTTCCGATAGAAGGGCCAGTATCATTGCGGGCACAAAGAACGAAGCCGTGACGCGATCGCGTTGAATCGATTGAAGGACCTGAGACGGGACAAACTCGCGGAGGACAACGATCTTCATACCAGCGAGCAGTCCCAAGATGCCCGTCCCGGCCCCCGCGATATGAAACAGCGGCATTGTAATCAGCAGCGTGTCACTGGATGTCCAGTGGCCCCAGAAATCGAATACCGTCGGCGACGTCAGCGAAAAGTTTCGATGGGTAAGCTGAACCCCTTTGGGGTGACCGGTCGTTCCACTGGTATACATTTGAATGCAGACATCATCCGGCTGCGAGATCACGCCGGGTTCACGCGTGCTTTGCGCGTCGCGCCACGCCGTGTATGACGCATCGAGAACAATCACTTTCCGGATCGTGACGAGTTGATCGCGAATCTTGGCAAATGTTTCCAGAAACGATTCGCCAATGAACAGAACTTCCGCCCCAGCATCATTGATCACAAACGCGATCTCCGGCGCGGCAAGCCGTGCGTTGATCGGCACGAGCACCGCATTCGCCTTGGCGGCCCCCAAAAGAACCGAAATGAACGAGTCGCTGTTTTTGTCGAGAATGGCGATGCGGCCCGTCGGTTTGACGCTGGCAGCGATCAGGCCATTTGCGACCTGGTTGGAAGCATGGTCGAGGCCGCCGTAGGTGGTCTCCCTGCCTTCAAAATTCAGGGCGACCGCATTCGGGGTCAGAGCCGCGTGATATCGCGGGATGTCGGCGAGCGTCTCGATTGGCGCGACGGTGCCAGCCAAGGTTATTGAATTGGTCATGAACGGCGTTTCCCTTGGGCTCCATTGAACTTGGACCCTTGGGACAGCAGGCTGTACGCGCCCGACCTCAAGAGGTAGGGAGAATTTGGTGACTGGTTATTCAGCGATGAATGACGAAACGGTTATTCATCCCTGTTGATAGGCTCAAAATATCCGCCATGGCGATCATTCCGGCAGCAACGACAATGACGGTCATAACCATGATGTAAGGTGCTGATTGTTATGACGGAAATCACGCTCGCCAACGTCAAGGACTTCGTTGGCCAGAGCCTTGGGGCGTCGGATTGGATCGATGTTGACCAGCCCCGAATCAATCAATTCGCTGAATGCACCGGCGATCGGCAGTGGATCCACGTCGATATTGAACGCGCCAAGAAGGAGAGCCCGTTCGGCGGCACGATTGCCCACGGATATCTCAGTCTCTCGCTGGTCGCCGCATTGGCGATGAAGCTGGGGCTTGCTCCCGCGGATGCTTCTGCGATCATCAACTATGGGCTGGACAAAGTCAGGTTCATTACGCCGGTAAAAGCAGGCGAGCGGGTTCGCTTGCAGTTAGCTCTGGTCGGCATCGAGCCGAAAGAGAACGGACAATTCCTGATCAAGAGCAAGGCTACGCTGGAGATCGAAAACAATCAATCGCCGGCCCTGGTGGCGGAGAGTCTCGCTCTCATCATACCGTAATCATTCAAGTGACGACGTGAGACACTATCAAAAACCCGGCCCGTTTTCGGGCCGGGTTTTTGATAACTCAGGACGACGACAGCACAGCTGTCAGACCGCCATCGACGGCCAGGATCTGCCCGGTGATGTGTTTGCCAGCGTCGCTGGCAAACAACAGCGCAGCCCCCTTGAGATCATCATCGTCGCCAAGACGGCGAAGTGGCACACCTTCGGTCAACTTGTCGACACCAACCGATGCGATCACGCCCTTCGTCATTTTCGACGGGAAGAATCCGGGCGCAAGCGCGTTGGCCGTGATGCCATGGCGGCCCCAACTGCCCGCAAGGGCGCGGGTGAAGTTCACCACCGCACCTTTGCTAGTGTTGTAGGCAATCGTTTGCATCTCACCGCTGCTGCCAAACAGGCCGGCAACCGATGCGAGATTGATGATCCGCCCATATTTGTTGGGGATCATCGATTTCTTTCCGATCTGCTGGCTGAGTACAAACAGCGCGCGAATATTGAGATTCATAAGCTTGTCCCATGCTTCGATGGGATGATCTTCCGTCAACGCACCCCAGGTCGCTCCAGCGTTGTTCACAAGGATGTCGACCTTGCCGAGCTTGGCGATCGCCCCATCCGCGAGCCGCTTGATGTCTTCGTCCTTGGAATTGTCGGCTGCGATCCAGTCTGCCTCAATGCCGAGCTTGGCGAGATGCTTTTGAGCTTCTTCCAGATCACCGGCCTTGCGCGACGACAGGACAATTTTCGCTCCTTGCTCACCAAGTGCTTCGGCTATCTGAAGCCCAAGCCCGCGTGAGCCTCCCGTAACGAGTGCAGTCCTGCCCGTCAGATCGAATGCCTTCTTGATGCTTCCCATATCGCCTGTCGTCCCTCTGGCTAGTTGAAATGGCTGCCGTTTCGGATGCGGCTATTTTCCGCGGAAGACCGCAGCGCGGCGCTCGACAAAGGATTGAATGCCTTCCTTGAAGTCCTCGCTGTTGAACACGCGATCCCTGATCTTCGGAATGTAATCGATCGCGGACCGCTCGCCGCTCTCGATGAACTTCAATGCAGCTTCCTTCGTGACCTGAATACCGATCGGCGCATTCGTGGCGATCGTCTGCGCGATCTCCATCGCGCGCTGGATCTGCTGACCGGGGCTAACAACCTCCTGGACCAGACCGATCTTGTAGGCCCGCTCCGCCGAGAACTCATCGCACAGGAAGAGATGATACATCGCGTCACCCCATCCGGCGCGCGTCAGAAAACGAAAATGCGCACCACCCAGCGGAGCGATGCCACGCTTTGATTCCATCTGGCAAAACCGGCTGTCGCTGGCCGCAATAACGATATCGCCGGCAAGCATCATTTCAATGCCGATGGTAAAGCAGATACCCTGAACCGCCGTCACGATCGGCTTCCGGCAACGCTTCTGAAGCGCAAATGTATCGACATTGCCTTCCTTCAGTTTAAGCGCGTCCTTATCCGCTGTCGGACCGAAAAACTTCGGCATATCGAGACCGGCGGTAAAGTCGCTTCCTTCCGCGCAGACCACACCGACCCAATAGTCGTCGGTATTGTGCAAAAGGGTCAGCGCGTCGGACATCTGGTGCATCATCTGCGGACTGAAGGAATTCTTCTTGGCCGCATTGTCGATGATGATCTTCAGTACATGACCATGCACTTCGGTTCGAACCTGCCCTACAGCAGTCTTCGTCTCACTCACGTTGTTTCCTCCCGAATTTCCTTGGATCAAGTTGCCCGACATTAGGATCGACGATCCGCCATAAAGGCCGGTGCGCTTCACCGGATAAGTTGGAATGGCGAGAATAAAATCGGATGGTCGTCCAAATGCTCCATCCAGGCTTCCTACAATACCCGTTGTCATCCGATCAGGGCGTCGGACGCGCTTGGACATGATCAGAGCAGCCGATACCGCGTCCAGCTACTAAAATTGTGGATGATCGTTATTCACAAATGAATTAGCAGTGGCCAACATTTCGCATTTCACGATTGAACGATCCGGACCGTTCCGACGGTAAGACTGCCTCGCTGACCTGCGCCTGGAGCCATTCAAGATCGGAGGATGTCATCGGCCATAATCGGATTTCAGAGTGGCTGGTGATGCAGTGCAGATCGCGCCCGTCTCCAGCTGAATTCCCAGCCAACAGGATTCTAGACAGAGGGTTGTCGAGGAATAGCTGTGCTGCAGCAACTTTCGAGGAATTCCCTATGCGAGTTAACAGGGGAAGAATTCGGTGGATCTGGGAATTTTGGAACAGGATCAGAGAATTCTACCTGCAAAAGCGCCGGATGAGATTTTCGGTACGCATGGAGGTGTGTGAGAATATTCACTAGGGATCAGGACCACATGCATCACCATTATGCTCTCATGCGGGATGGGAATTCAATGCGAGCCTGCCATCGAGTAGCTTATTGATCTCCGGCTTGCATGCGCCGCAATTGGTACCGGCTTTCAATCGTTGCCCGATGGCTTCGACATTCCTCGCACCCTTGAGTATTTCGGCCGAGATTTGACGCTGACCAATGCCGAAACACGAGCAAACAATCGGCCCGATATCTTCACCTGCTTCCAGAGGCTGCCCCGTGAGCAGCGACATCCGCGCCGTTGGCGAGAGCGTGTTTTCCGAAAACAGGCTGGTCAGCCATGAACGCGACACAAGTCTGTGGTCACGCGCAATGAAAACGCAGCCCTCCAATCGCCCTTCGCGAATGCTCGCATAGCGATAGCGGCCGATGCTCGGATCGCGATAGGCGATCCATTCGACATCCGCCTGCTCGGCACGAAGCTGCGCGCGCGCCCAGTCGCGCCAACTCGCCGGCCGCTCCTCCATCGCAAGCTCCATTCGCCAGCACGTGCCCGCGCGTCCGGAAACCCAGTAGCCGGCCTCAGGGCGTTCAATCGGATATCGGCTGAGAATAAAAGCATGCCACGTCGGCAGATGGGGTTCAGCGTTGATCGGCGTATGCTTGGATTCCGGTTGTCCGGATATCGGATCCGTCGCGGGATTGACCAGCGCGTTGACGAGACCGTCACCCGCATGTTCGCCATTCCAGTGCATCGGCACGAACACGCACCCGCGTCGCTGTTCAGCGGTGATTGTCACACGCGTCACCATCTGGCCCCAGGGACTGCACAGACGCGCGAGCGCGCCGTCGTCGAGACCCGCCTTGCGCGCATCGTCCGGATGGAATTCCGCACGCGGTTCGAACATATGCATCATGAGCCGCGGCGACTTCCCGGTCCTCGTCATCGTGTGCCATTGATCGCGAATGCGGCCGGTATTGAGCACCAAGGGATATTCGTGGCTGGTTGGATTTTTGGGAGAGCGCGGCACAACCGGGATAAAGCGCGCCTTGTGATCGGGGGTGAAGAATCCTCCTGTCTCGAACAGCCGCGGCGTACCGGCCGGATGGTCCCGCGTCACCGGCCATTGAACAGGAGCCAGCGCCTCGTAAGCGCGATCATCGAGCGTACCGAGGGCGGAGATATCGAAATCCCGCACGCCGTGATTTTCAAAGCCAGAGAGGCTGGCATGCTCGCGAAAGATCTCTGCCACATTCGTATAGTCAAAGCCCGAGAATCCCATGCGGCGAGCGATGTCGCAGACGATCCGCCAATCCGGGCGCGCGGCACCGGGCGCCGGCAGGAACGGCCGCTGCCGGGAAATGCGGCGTTCCGAATTGGTGACGGTGCCGTCCTTTTCACCCCACGTTGAGGCCGGCAGCAGCACGTGGCCGTGACGCGTCGTATCGGTATGCCGCATGCAATCCGACACGACGACAAGATCGCAGGTATCAAGCGCCGCGCGCACGCGATCGGCGTCCGGCAGGCTGACCAGCGGATTGGTGGACATGATCCAGACCGCCTTGATGCGCCGGTCGGCCATCGCGTCGAACAACTCGACTGTCTTGAGCCCGGCCTTGTCCGCGATAACGGGTGAATGCCAGAATCGCTGGACGGCATCGCGATGCAGCGGATTCTCGAGATCCATATGGGCGGCGAGTTGGTTGGCCAGCCCGCCGACTTCGCGCCCGCCCATGGCGTTGGGCTGGCCGGTCAGCGAGAACGGCCCCATGCCGGGTCGTCCGATACGCCCCGTCAACAAATGGCAGTTGATGATCGCATTGACCTTGTCGACGCCACTGCTCGATTGATTGATTCCCTGGGAATAGAGCGTAACGACGCGTTCGGTTTTAGCAAACCAGTCGAAGAACCGCTCGACCGCCCCGTCCGGCAGTCCGCAGACAGTTGCGGTATGCATCACGGTCTGGCCGGCGACTTGCGCCAGCGCAGCCTCCGCGCCGGTTGTGAAATCGCCCACGAATGCGCCGTCAATCGTGTTCGTCTTTGCAAGATGAGCGAGCAATCCGTTAAACAGAACGGCATCGCTACCCGAACGAACGGGCAGATGCAGATCAGCACCCTCGCATGTCGCGGTTCGGCGCGGGTCGATAACGACAATGCGGCAAGCGGGATTCCTGGCCTTCGCAGCCAACATGCGCTGGTGGAGGATCGGATGGCACCAGGCCGCGTTGGAGCCGACCAGAACCAACAGGTCGGCCAGTTCCAGATCTTCATAGCAACCAGGAACCGTGTCGCTGCCAAAGGCGCGCTTGTGGCCCGCCACGCTGGAGGCCATGCATAGCCGCGAATTGGTATCGATATTGGCGGTGCCAACAAAACCCTTCGCGAGCTTGTTGACGACGTAATAGTCCTCGGTGAGAAGCTGACCCGAGACGTAGAACGCCACCGAATCCGGTCCGTACTCCCGGATAGCCCTGCTGAATCCGTCGGCTACAACGTCAAGCGCCGCGTCCCAGGTCGTGGCTTGCCCATTAACCATGGGCTCAAGCAAGCGCCCTTCGAGACCAACGGTTTCAGCCAACGCCGAGCCTTTGGCGCAGAGCCGCCCGAGATTGGCAGGATGCAGCGGGTCACCGCGGACGGTGACCGCGCCCGCAGAATCCCTGCTGACGGCCACGCCGCAGCCGACGCCACAATAGGGGCAGGTTGTCTTCACTGACACGCGTGGTCACCCTCACTCGGCGGGATTGGCCGCTGTCTGACGAAGCGACAGCCACACGGTGCCGTCCTCCACCTTGACCGGATGCGAGCGCGCGCATCCCTGGTCCGGCGCGACCGCCTCGCCGCTCGCAAGTTCGATGACGAAATTGTGCAGCGGACATGTAACGCGTTTGTTATGGACAATGCCCTGCGACAGCGGGCCGCCCTTATGCGGGCAGCGATCGTCAAGCGCGAACACCTCGTCATCCTGGGCCCGGAACACCGCGATGTTGCCTGACGCCGTCCGCACCACGCGAGAGCCGAGACGAGGAATATCGTCCAGGGTTCCGATTTCAATCCACCGGGTCATGCGAGCTCCAATTCCGCCAATGGCACAAACTCGTTGCGATCGACGCCATGCTGGGCGCGCTCCGCCCATGGATCCCTTTGCGAGAATTGCTGCGAGTAAGAGAAGCGTCCGAACAGCGCTTTCCGGTTGGCCAGATCGTCGACCACAAGCTTGCGGATCGCATCGAGACCGACGCGGTCGCACCATTTGTACATGCGTTCCAGGTACCAGCCCTGCTCACGATAGAGCTGCGTTAGCGCGCAGATCACTTCCAGCGTCTCGTCTTCGGTAGCTACCTTGGCGAGGAACTCGGTGCCTTTGATGTGAAGGCCGGCGGCGCCGGCGAAATGAATCTCGTATCCGGAATCGACACAGACCACGCCAACATCCTTACAGGTCGCTTCGGCGCAATTGCGCGGGCAACCCGACACCGCAAGCTTCACCTTGGCGGGCGTCCATGAGCCCCACATGAATTTTTCGATCTTGATGCCAAGACCAGTCGAATCCTGCGTGCCGAAGCGACACCATTCTGAACCGACGCACGTTTTCACCGTGCGCAGTCCTTTGGCGTAGGCATGGCCGGATACCATGCCGGCGTCGTTGAGGTCAGACCATACCGCGGGCAAGTCTTCTTTCTTCACCCCGAGCAGATCGATACGCTGACCGCCCGTGACCTTGACGGTCGGAATCTTGAATTTGTCCGCCACATCGGCAATCGCGCGCAATTCGTCTGGCGTGGTCACCCCACCCCACATCCGCGGCACGACCGAGTAGGTGCCGTCTTTTTGGATATTGGCATGCACGCGTTCGTTGATGAAACGCGACTGCTGGTCGTCGCGATATTCGCCGGGCCATGTGGCCAGCAAATAATAGTTCAAGGCGGGCCGGCATGAGTGACAGCCGTTGGAGGTCTTCCAATCCATGAATAACATGACATCGGGAATGGTCTTCAACTGCTGTTCTACGATAACGCGCCGTACATCATCGTGGCTGTGGTCGGTGCATTTGCATATCGGCTTGACCTTCGGTGCCGTCGAATAGTCGCCACCGAGCGTGAACGCGAGCACCTGTTCCACAAGGCCGGTACATGAACCGCACGACGACGATGCCTTGGTATGGGCGCGCACGTCATCAATGGTGAAGAGCTTCTTGTCGACGATCGCCTTGACGATGGTGCCCTTGCAGACACCATTGCAGCCACAAATCTCGGCTTCGTCGCTCATGGTGGCGGCAGAATTCTGGCCGGCGTGACCGCCATCGCCGAGATTGGCTGCCCCGAACACGAGACGCTCCCGCATCTGCGAGATATCGGTGCCATCGCGCAGATGCTGGAAATACCAGGGCCCGTCGACCGTATCGCCGTAGAGCACAGCGCCAACGATCTTCTTGTCACGCAAGACGATGCGCTTGTAGACGCCACGCGCGGCGTCCTGCATCACGACTTCTTCCTTATCGTCGCCTGGGGCAAAGTCGCCGGCAGAGAACAAATCGATGCCGGTCACCTTCAGCTTGGTCGAGACCACTGATCCCGAGTAGCTCGCAAAGCCCTTCATCGCGAGCTGATTGGCACAGACCTTGGCCTGATCGAACAGCGGCGCGACCAGACCGTAGGTCTGGCGACGGTGCTGCACGCATTCTCCGACCGCATAAATGCGTCCGTCGTAGGTCTGCATGGTGTCAGAGACGACGATGCCGCGCTCGCAATGGATACCCGCCTTTTGAGCGAGTTCGATGTTCGGGCGAATACCAACGGCCATCACGACCAGATCGGCCGGGAGCACCGAGCCGTCTGCAAAGCGCACGGCCGTGACATGATCGTCGCCCAGGATCGCCTGCGTCTGCGCCGGCATCTTGAAAACCATGCCGCGCTCTTCCAGCGACTTGCGCAACATTCCGCTTGCAACCGGATCGAGCTGACGCTCCATCAAACTATCGAGGAGATGCACGACAGTGACGTTCATGCCGCGCTTCATCAAGCCGTTGGCGGCTTCCAGGCCAAGCAGGCCGCCACCGATGACGACGGCGTGCCGCCGGCTCGTCGAGGCTTCAACCATGCTGTTGACGTCATGGATATCGCGAAAGCCGATAACGCCTGGCAGTTCCTTGCCCGGAATCGGCAGGATGATCGGATTGGAGCCAGTCGCAATCAGCAGGCGGTCATAGGAAACCCGCGAACCGTCGGCGGTGACGACTTCGCAGGTACGACGGTCGATCATGACGATCGTCTCGCCTTTACGCAGCGTAATGCCGTTATCGTCGTACCATTGCTCGGTGTTGAGCATGATGTCGTCGACCGACTTCTCACCGGAGAGAACTGGCGACAGCAGGATACGGTTGTAGTTGCCGTAGGGCTCGGAACCGAACACCGTGATGTCGTAGAGATCCGGCGCGCGCTCGAGCAGTGTTTCCACTGTGCGGATGCCGGCCATGCCGTTGCCGATCACCACCAGCTTTTGCTTGTTAATCCTCTCGAGCATGATCTGCCTCTCAAATTGCAATGGCGCCGCTCCCCGACGCATCCGTGCGTCGTTGATCGGCGAGAAGCTCCTGAGGATCTCAAGAGCTTAGGAAGTGTGATGTGGAGAAGCGCCCATCCGCGGGCAGATAACCGTCGTCAGTGACGATTAATGGTCATCTGCTGAATTCAAGAGGCGTGCCAAGTCTGAGGTTTGGCAATTCTGCCAACGATCTGAGCGGCTTGATCGCGCGCGCCGGGCCGCACATGACCGGGCGCACGACTATTGGATGAAATATTAGACAAACAGACTATCTATTGTGCAAATCGCTGGCGATCTGGGATCATAAATCCGGGCGCGGTCGTTCGCCTGACATTTTCGTGTCGCACAAAAAAACACCATCATGCATGTTCGATCGGCTGCATTTGCCGATAAACAGAGCAACGAAGACCTAGTTGATCGACGGTCCAATACTGCAAAGCGCTGCGATTGCTTGCGAAGAGGCACCCCCAATCTCTTGGCACACTAATTGCTGCTCTTGCCACCAGCGGCGCAGGGTACTGAACCCGAGAGCTCTCAACGATGAGATGATCTCTCTTTTGCGCCAATTTCACACCGGACAAATAATCCGTTTGCGCTGAGGTCGGCCGCACGTTTTGCGCGTCGTCAGCCACATATGAGGCTGTAACAATGAAGTTTGCTGAGTTTAAGAAGGCAGGCCATTGGCCGACGCTCCTGGCTGCGTTCCTGTATTTCGACATCAGTTTCATGGCTTGGGTCGCGCTCGGCCCGTTGATCGTCTACATCGCGCACGATATGAATCTCGCTGTCAGCGAGAAGTTCACGCTCGTTGCGATTCCAGTTTTGGCCGGTGCGTTGCTGCGAGTCCCGATGGGCATCCTTGCGGATATCATTGGCGCCAAGCGGACCGGCATCATCGCGCAACTCATCGTCACCGCGGCGACAGCCTGGGTGTGGCGGTTCGGGCTCGACAGCAAACTCGCGATCGAGATCTTCGGCCTCGCACTCGGCATCGGCGGTGCGTCCTTCGCCGTCGCCCTGCCGCAGGCGAGCCGCTGGTATCCTCCCCAGTACCAGGGCGTGGTGATGGGCATCGCGGGTGCAGGAAATATGGGCGTCGTCCTAGATACGATGCTCGCGCCCTCCATCGCCGAACACTGGGGCTGGCAGGCCGTGTTCGGATTGCTGCTGATTCCGATGGTGCTGGTTCTCGTTTATTATGTGTTCGCGGCCAAGGACGCACCGGGCGAGCGCAAACCGATCTCGCTGAAAGCCTATGGCACGCTGTTGCGCGACCCGGACAGCCGTTGGTTCATGTTCTTCTACTTCATCACTTTCGGCGGCTTCGTCGGACTTGCCAACGCCCTGCCGCTATACTTCACCGTGCAATACCACGTCTCCGGCGTGGCGGCCGGTCTGCTTGTTTCGCTGATCGTCGCCTTCGGCTCCGGCTTCCGCCCCGTCGGCGGACTCATCGCCGACCGCATCGGCGGCATCCGTTCGTTGTCGATGCTGTTTGCTGTTGTCGTCGCCGCTTATTTCGTCATCGCTTTCATGCCGGAAGGACCGGTGGCGCCGACCGCTGCGGGCTGGTCGCTGCTCCAGATGCCGCGCATCGCATGGATGGCGGTCGTACTGTTCTCGATCGGCGTACTGGCGCTCGGCATGGGCAACGGCGCGGTATTTCAACTCATTCCGCTCCGGTTCCGCCAGGATATCGGCTTGATGACCGGCCTGGTTGGGTGCGCCGGAGGGGTCGGCGGTTTTTTCCTGGCTCAGGCGCTGGGTACCGCGAAGGCCGCAACCGGCGGATTCGGGGCCGGTTTCCTGTTTTTTGGAGTGCTAGCATTGCTTGGCTTTCTCGGACTTGCCATGGTCAAAGTCCGATGGCGCACGACGTGGGGCGCGGTTTCGGGGGCGCGGGTCTGACCACGCGCGCTTTTCCAGGCTCGGCAGATCTGTGACGTGACAATCGGCTCGCAGAGAAATCTTCAGGTCCGGGTCGGTTTCGTCAGCGAGACCGGCAAGCGAACCGCTAACGAAGACTACGTCGCGGTCTGTCTCGGCAAGACCGGCGCATTCAGCCGCGACATCGTTGCTGCCGTGGCGGATGGCGTCGGAGGTCACAAGGGCGGACGGGAAGCCGCCGAACTGACCATCCGATGTTTTTTCGACGCCTACTACTCCCTCCCCGAGACGCTTGGCGTTCGGCGCATCGCCTCGCGGGCGCTGGAGGCCGCCAACAGCTGGATCTATGCGCAGGGCCGTGTCGATCCCATGCTCAGCGGTATGAGCTGCGCGTTCTCGTCGATCATCCTGTCCCGGCGCAGTTGCCATGTCATTCATATCGGTGACACGCGCACGTACCGCTTGAGTGAAGGCCGCCTGGAGCGCCTGACCAAGGATCACGTGGCAGGACGCGGCGACCTCGCCCACGTGCTCAGCCGCGCCGTCGGCTTCGAGGATTTTGCGCGCGTCGACTATACTGCGGTCGGCCTGCGACAACACGACAGACTACTGCTTTGCAGCGACGGCATTCACAGTGTCCTCGACGACAACCGTTTGCAGGTGCTGCTCGATAAGCGCGCTTCACCGGAAGAAACCGCGCGCATGCTGGTGGACGGGGCGCTGGCCGCCGGCAGTAATGACAATGTGACGGCTTTGGTGCTGGACGTCGTGGACCTGCCGCCCGCTGATCGCAACGAGCTCACCCACTCGATCGAGACCCTTCCCATCCTTGAGTTGCCATCGTCCGGCGAGACGATCGACGACTTCGTTCTCGGCGAAGTGTTGTCCGACGGCCGCTATAGCCGGTTGTTTACCGCCATCGACAAGCGGCAGAACCGCAAGCTGGTATTGAAATTTCCGCACCCGCGCGTAGCCAGCGAAGGTTCGTATCGTCTCGCCTTTGTGCGCGAGGCATGGGTGGCGGCGCGCGTAAGGAGCCTGTGGATCGGGGAGATCATTGAAGTTCCCGCCGGGCGTCAGACGCGACTCTATTCGGTCATGCCGCTTTATGAGGGCGAAACGCTTGAGCAGCGTCTGAAGCGATCGCCGCGGCTCTCACTCGCCGAAGGCATCGATATCTCGACCAAGCTGGCACGTGCGGTTGCGACCCTGCATCGGGCAGGCATCATTCATCGCGACATCAAACCGGACAACGTGATCCTGTTGGCGGCCGGCGGATTGCGGCTGGTCGATCTTGGCGTCGCCCGGGTACCCCTGCTCGAAGATTTTCCCGCTCAGGACATTCCCGGCACCGCAAGCTACATGGCACCCGAACTCTTCAACGGGCGCACCGGCGACGAATTTTCGGATCTCTATGCGCTCGGGGTGACGGTTTACCGCATGTTCACCGCCGCCTATCCCTATGGCGAGATCGAGCCGTTTTCGCGGCCTCGCTTCGGCAAGCCGGCCCCATTGTCGCGCTATCGTCCCGATCTGCCGGCCTGGCTCGATGCGGTCATCGGCAAGGCGCTCAGCGTCGATCCGGCGCAACGCTTCGGTGACGTCATCGAATTCGCGCACGAGCTGGAAAACGGCGCCATATGGGCGAAGCCCGCAGTCACGACGCGGAAGGCGTTCTACGAACGCAATCCATTGCTTTTCTGGAAGCTATTGTCAGCAGGTCTGATCTTCCTCGTCGCGATACTTCTGGCGCGGCATTAGACGGTGGCCTTCTCATTGTCGTAGATCGGTTCACAGCGATGATTTTCTGAAGCTCTGCGCACTGTCCCGAGCTAGCCCGAGATATCTCATGACATGAAAGTCTCGGTGAGCTTGAGCTTCCGCTTACGCGAACTGCATCCAACACATTGCATAGACGGCGCACATCGTGTCGAAAGCCAAACGATATTTCAATTCTCAGATCATTCGTTCGATTGTTCTGACATGACACCGTGGATGTTCCACGGCGATAACGTCAGGAGACGTCATATGCCCTTCATCAAGATCGCAATTGCCACGACAGCCATCCTCGCCGCATGCGCAACCTCCGCTTCGGCCGATGTCCGCTATACGGGATCTTCCAAGTTCGGTATGCGCGTGATCGAAAAAGACAGTCTAACCTCCAACCCTAAGCTTGAAAGTAGTCCTCCAACTCCGGCGCGCGGAAACCAGGCCTTTCGGGCGTAGCGGATGCCCGTGTGCGGCCGTTCCCAATACTCCAAAAAACAAGTCCAGCCCGCGTCTCTGAAGACGCTCGGTCGAGATTTGGCGACTTAGAGTGCGAACTGGACTAGTCGCACGACCGTGCAGTGGGTTTATTCTCCGGTCTCCATCGCGAGTCTCCAGAAAACGGGAATTTTCCAATAGATAGCTGGAGACTTCTGGGGAGTTATCGCTGCAAAAGTTCGACAATTGGTCCCTGGAGACTCGTCGACATTAAAAGAAGCTCGCATTTCGCGGGCTTTTCTGGCGCCTGAGAAGGATTTTCTCTGAAAGCCGGATTGGCTGGCTGGCGGCGCAGTGCTGATCGCACCGGTCTCCAAGACAATTCCCTGCTAACAGGGAATTTTACTGGGAAAATTGCACAAATCGGTCCTAATTGGACAACTCGATTGATAGAAAGGGCCTATACGTAGGCACTTCCGGCGGAGTTCCCTAAGTGAGATAATAGGGAAATGTCTGACGGGATCAGGGAGTTTGTGGAGTGCACCCACGAGGGTGAACAGGGATTAGGGCATCGAATTGACAGCCTGGTCGGCGTGTTGAACCTCGAACTCGATAGGGCTCCGATAATCGAGCGCAGAATGGAGCCGTCGCTTGTTGTAGACCTCGTCGATGAAGTGCGGAAGCGCATGAATGACGTCGGTGAACGTCTCATAGCCTCCGAGGTAGACCTCTTCGTTTTTCAGCGTCTTCATGAAGCTTTCGGCCTTGGCATTGTCATACGGATTGCCAGGCCGGCCCATTGAGCCGCGAAGCGCATGTTCCGCTAGCAGTTGCCGATACTGCTCGGCGGCGTACTGGGCGCCTCGGTCCGAGTGGTGAATGCATCCCGCTGGAGGCCGGCGATGTTCGATGGCCGCTCTCAGTGCGGCGACCGTGAGCTTGGTGTCGATCGCCCGCCCCAGCGCGTAACCGACGACACGCCGGGACCAGGCATCCAAAACTACCGCGAGGTACACGAAGCCTCTGGCGATGGCGACATAGGTCAGGTCCGCAACCCAGAGCTCGTTGGGGCCTTTCAGCGTGAGCCCTTTCGCCAGATTGGGGAAGATCGGACCAGCGTGATTGCTGTTCGTGGTCACCACGAAACGGCGCCGCGGCCGCACTGTGAAGCCCTGCTCTCGCATGATCCGCATGGCACGCTTGTGGTTCACTGCCAAGCCATCTCGATGCAGCTGAGCAGTCACCCGCCGATAGCCATAGCGTGGATACTCGGCACAGATTTCCCTTATTTTTTCGACAGCTTTTGCCTCCCCGACCGGCTGACCTGCCGGCTTGTCATAGTATGTCGATCGGGCAAGGTTCATGAGCTCGCATCCTCGTCGGATAGAGAGGCCACGGGGCCGGTGACGATCGATATAGGCTCTCTTCTGCGCGACGTCGGTGTTTTCGGAGCCCCCCTTAAAAACTCAAGCTCCATGGTCAGCCTGCCGACCATACGCTCCAGGCCAGCAATCTTGACCTCATGCGCTTTCAGCCGATTATCGTGCTCGAACTCTGGCTCGAACTCACCGCCTTCATGCTTCAACACCCAGATCCGGATCAGATTCCGCGCAACGTCATACTTTCTCGACAGGCTGTTCAGACTTTCACCCGTCAGAAATTCCTGGGCGACCTGACGCTTGAAACCAACGTCGAATGAACGATAACGGGGCATGGCCCTCTCCTCAAAAGAGCCGCCAAAGTATCAATCGCTTAGCGCCAATCTGTCCACCTCTAAGGGTGCAGTCCATTGTTCTCCGTAACAGGGATTTTCCATCGCAAATAACTGTAACTGGAATTTGTTCGCACGCCTCCCAAGATCTGGAACTGTACCGACGACCTTCCGGTTGCCGGATTAATAACCTTGGTCGCCTGACCGCCTTCCGGCTCACACAGACGGCAAGTGCGGCCATGCATCGCCCAAGCACTCTTTAATCGCCTGGATCGCGTGAACGCGCACGCGTATAGAAACACGCATGCGTGTGGGTGAATCGGCGGTTGGCGCAGAGCCCGGCGGAGAATTCGCAAATACCAAAATTATTTACTGCTTAGGAATTTCTCGATGTAATTAATCTCGACGCTATCTTGTCGAAAATCATGTGCAAGTCTGTCGAAGAGAAGGGCAGCGGCATTGAATAAGCCGCTTTCGCCACGATCATGGCCGACGAACTCGGCAATCTCATGCATCTCGGCAACCCACCGGGCTGCTTTTGGAATCATGTCGGGAAGCGCCACCGAAAGGCGCTCAAAAATTTGCGGAAGGCTTTCCGCCAACTCAGCCTTCAGGGCATCCGCCGCGCCAGCACGCGTCGCGGCGAGCACCATAGCGGCACCGAGGGCGGTCACGCCCTTCGCGATCCCGGCATAAGACATCTTGAGCGCCGAAGCTGCGCCAATCGGCCCATCAATAATCCGAGTCTTAAGACCGAGTCTGCCCAGCGCCACGAGTTGCGGCGCGACCTCACCGGAAAAATAGAAAGTGGGCCCGATCTCACCCGGCTTCGGCGGGAAGCCAATGATCGCGCCATCGACGAAGCGCGCGCCTGCGGAAGCGATCGTCGCTTCAACGATTTTGACCGTGCGATCATTGATCGCGTTGCAATCGACAAACACTGGCTTTGTCGCGCTTTTGGCAATTACGGCGCCGAGCCGCTCGGCAAGGCTTACTGCTTCGGCCGGCGGCACCATCGACAGTATGATGTCGGCGGCCGCGATCTGGTCGTCGTCGGCCTCGATCATGCCTGCTGACGCGGCGCGCGTCCGGGTTGCCGTGCTACGGCCCGACAAGGACGTCAATACCTGCGCGCCATGTTCGCCAAGGCGACGCGCAACCGCGCTTCCCATGGCACCTGGCGCGATCACAGCGATGGTGTTCTGCATCAGCTCAATACTTTCAGGTTCGTTGCTTCTTCACGCATGATTGACGAGATCCCGGAACAGGTCATAAAGCGCCGGCTGCTCCTCGAAGCCTATCCCCGGCGCCGCCGGGAGATTGACGGAGCCGTCTCTCACCTCGACCTCGCGGCTGAACCCGCCGAACATGCCGAAAAGACCCGGATACGCCTCAACCATTTGAAGGCCGAGCCCCGCAGCAACATGGAGAGACATCATGTTGCCCCCATGCGGGAAAATCGAACTCCGGGTCAGGCCATGCATTTCCGCAACCGCCAGGATCTCGCTGAATCCAGTCACGCCGTAAGCCAAGGGCGGATCGGGCTGGAGCACGATGTTCTCGAAGCGGCCGTAGCGGAGAAAGACATCGACCTCGCGGGCTGAGAACAGGTTCTCGCCGCCCGCCACCGGCGTCCCCATCTCGGCGACGGCGCGATACCCCTCAATGTCGAAGGGATCGCACGGTTCTTCCAGGAACCACATATTGTAGGGTCGCACGCTCGCCGCAAAGGCAGCGCCGGCCTTTGCATCGAACGCACAACTGAGGTCGAGCGCGAGCCGTCCCCCTATCGGCCGCACGATATCGAGAGCCGCCTCGAAGCGCCGGCTATCGGTCGACAGGTTTGCTCCGCCCGCCTTGATCTTCACGTCACGGAAACCGGCGTCGCGCCAGCGAGAGACCTCTTCATGAACTGCCAACACGGGGTCGGCGGCCCCATAGAAGCCGCCGGCGGCATAGGTCGGTATTCGCTCTTCCGGGTGCCTGATCTGGCCGAACCGTTGGGTTAGAACCTGATAGAGTGGGCGGCGCTCGATCTTGGCGACGATATCCCACAGAGCCATTTCCAGTGTTCCGAGCGCCATCGAACGCTCGGCATGCCCGCCAGCCTTCTCGCGTTTGAGCAGCAGCGAAAGCGCGCGGGACGGCGCAAAGTTCGAACCGTTTTCGTCGAGGAGCGACGAGGGCTCCATCGCGAGCAACCATGGGATGAACCGGTCGCGCAACGGACCGCCGCAGGCGTACCTTCCAAACGAGTTGAAGGCGAAGCCGCAGATCGGTCGATTGCCCTCCCCAATCACGTCGGTCACGATCGCGATCGCAGAGACGGTCATTTGGCTGAGATCGACGCGCGCGTTGCGAACGTTGCTGTCTACCTTGACAGTTCGCTCGATGACCGCCTTGATCCGCATTGTGTGTCCTCGCGTTGCTCGGATAGATTTTTCGTTGCGGCGAAGGTCTATTTCGCCTCGGCGGCCTTCACACCGGCTGTCTCGATAAGTTTTTCCAGCCGATCAATCTCGCGAGCGAACAAAGCCGCATGAACCTGCGGCGAACGCTCAGACGGCGGAAACACTGTCGTCCCGAGTTGCTTGAAACGCTCGACGACGGCCGGATCCTCCAGTGCGCTGCGTAACGCGGCGTTGAGCTTGTCGATCGTCGCTTGAGGCGTGCCCTTTGGAACGTAGAGCCCGTGCCATACCGTGTAATCGACCTCCGGCACGCCAATTTCGGCAGTGGTCGGAACTGTCGGGATCGAGTCGATCCTTTCCTTCGATGTCACGGCGAAGGCGCGAACCAAATCGCTCTGAACTTGTGGGACGGCGTTGGTTGCCTGATCGCAGATCAAGTCGATCTGGCCTCCGATCAGATCATTCATCGCGGGCGCCGCCCCGCGATACGACACGAAGGTCGGCTTGACGCCCAGGGCATTCCCGAGCAGCGTCGTGCACAAGTGCTGGCTGGTGCCGGCGCCGGCATGAGCGAAGTTTGCCTTGTCGCCCTTTGCCTTGATCCAGGCGAACAGCTCCTGCGGCGTCCTGGCTTCCAGCGTCTTCCGGCCGACCAGCACCATCGGACCCGAATTGACGAGGCCGATCGGCTCGAAAGCCGTCTTCGTATCGTAGCTGAGGTTTGAATAAAGCGCAGGGGCGGCCGCAAGCGCATTATGATGAATGAGGATGGTCATGCCGTCCGGCGCCGCGCGCGCGACACGCGCGGGCGCCAAGGTGCCGCCCGCCCCCGCGACGTTTTCCACGATGACGATCTGACCGAGCGATCTGCCCATCCGTTCGCCGAGCAGGCGGGCAGTGACGTCGGTTGGGCCGCCGGCCGCATACGGCACGACGAGATTGATCTGTTGACTCAGCACCGGCGATTGGCCGGCTATCCACAGCGATAATACGGCCACGACGAGCCGACACGGCTCAAGAAATCGTTCCCTGGCAGTCATTTGCGTTCTCCCTTCTCGTTGTTTTTTCGTTGTTTCCGGCGTGCTGATCGTTACGCTGGCTGGGCGTCGCGCCACGCCTCGTAGCGCGCCTTGTTCTCTGCGTTCGGAGGATAGAGGCCGGGCAGCGCGGCACCGCGCTCGATCTCGCCCATGATCCAGCCCTCGAGCCGTTCTTGCTCGCGCGCCACGGAGACGACTTCGTCAAGGAGCTTTTGCGGGATCAGCACCGCGCCGTCGCCGTCCACAACGACGACGTCGTCGGGATAGACGGCGACGCCGCCACAACCGATCGGCTCCTGCCAATTGACGAAGGTGAGACCAGCAACGGAAGGCGGGGCGGCCGCACCCTGGCACCAGATCGGCAGGCCGGTAGCGAGAACGCCCGCCACGTCGCGCATGACGCCATCGGTCACCAGACCGGCGACGCCTTTCTTCTGCATGCGGGCGGCGAGAATATCGCCGAAGATGCCCGCATCGGTAACTCCCATGGCATCGACGACTGCGATGCAGCCTTCCGGCATGTCTTCGATCGCAGCCCTGGTGGAGCGGGGCGACGACCAGGATTCGGGCGTCGCAAGATCCTCGCGAGCCGGCACGAAGCGCAAGGTGAACGCTCGCCCGACAAGCCGCGGCTGGTCAGGCCGCAAGGGCCGCGTGCCGCGCATCCAGACGTTGCGCAGGCCCTTCTTCAAAAGAACCGTGGTGATCGTGGCAGTCGATATTGCCGAAAGCGTTTCGACGATGGAACGGTCGAGGGTCATTGGTAAAAACTCTTTTCAGATGCTGGCTATGAGGCCGCCGTCCACACGGAGGACGGAGCCGGTGATGTAGGAGGCGCGTTCGCTGGCGAGGAACGCCACAGTGTCGGCATATTCCTCTGGCCGACCGTACCGGCCGGTCGGAATGGAAGCAGTGCTCTCCGCTGCGACGTCTTCAACAGATCGGTTCTCGCGCTTGGCCTTGGCTTCGTCGAGAAACCTGATCCGGTCCGTGGCGACACGGCCTGGTAAGATGATGTTGGCCGTGATGCCGTCGCGGGCCACCTCGCGGGCGAGCGTCTTCGACCAGCCGACAAGCGAAAGACGCAGGGCGTTAGAGATACCGAGATTCGCAATGGGGGCAACCACGCCCGACGAGGCGCTGGTGATGATGCGACCCCAGCGGCGCTCGCGCATGCCCGGCAGGATCCTGTCGGTGATCGCAATCACCGACAGGATCATGCCCTCGAAGCCCTTGCGCCACAGAGCTGGGTCCTGACCGGATGCAGGCGTCGGCGGCGGTCCGCCGGTATTGTTGATGAGGATATCGACCGGTCCCAGCTCATCCTCGACAGACCGGACATGGCCGTGGATCGCGCTAATATTAGCGATATCCCAAACCAATGAATGGGCGCGCCCGCCCCCTACCTCTATGGCCCGCTTTGAAGCGGCAAGGGCCTGCTCGTCTATGTCTGCGAGAGCGACATGCACGCCCTCACTGGCCAACGCGCTGGCGATAGCGCGGCCGAGGCCACCTCCCGCACCAAGAACGAGTGCTGTCCGTCCCTTAATTCCGAGATCCATCTTTTTCCCTCAAAGCCTCCGTTGTACCAACGGTCGCACCGGCGGCCTGACCTTGGAGGCCATTGCTTCCGCGATAGGTTCGGGGCAATCCAAAGCAAAGAAAAGATGGCAAACTCTGTTATCAGTCGATAGATTTTCTATCTATGGATACACGCTTCCTCGAAAGCCTGATGGTCGTGGCCGAACGAGGCTCAATCGCGGCCGCGGCACGCGAACTCCACGTTACGCCGGCGGCGATAGCGCAACGTGTTCAAGCCCTTGAAACCGAGATCGGAGTCAAACTTCTCGTTCGCTCGGGACGGACGGTGATGCCGACGGCGGCCGGCTCCGCCGTGCTTAGGCAGGCGCGCGGCATCGTGCGCGACATCCGCGCGTTGAGAACGACCGCGCGTGGCGGCGAAATCGCGGGCGAACTACGCTTTGGGGCGATCGCGACGGCCATGACAGGTTTGCTGCCGGACCTTCTGAAGCGCTGCAGCCTCGAATTTCCGCGTATAGACGTCCATGTCTCACCCGGAACCTCTCGCGAACTCTATCCCAAGGTGCTCGATGGAGCGCTGGATGCCGCCCTCATCGTCGAGCCGGACTACGCGATCCCCAAAGTGTGCGATTGGCGACTGCTGCGGGAGGAACCGCTGGTCGCGATCTCGCCCGAGGATGTTGATGGCGATCTGGCTCATATGCTCTCAACATGTCCGTTTATACGCTATGACAGGAGCAATTGGGGAGGGCGATTGGCAGACCTCTACTTGCGGCGCAACGGCATTCGGCCGCGGGAACGGTTCGAACTCGATTCGCTCGATGCAATCGCTGTGCTCGTCGACCGTGGCCTCGGCGTCTCTCTCGTTCCGGATTGGGCGCCGCCCTGGCCTTCCGGGCTTTCGCTCAAAAAAAGACCGATCGCCGATGCTGGCTATGCCCGGCGTCTTGGCATGCTTTCGCTGAGGACATCCGCTCAAAGTCATCTCGTAACAGCCTTCCTCGGCTGACGATCTCACCCGCGATCGCCCGTCCGGCTGCGCCTGTCGTACGGGCGCGTGCCTGCCTCTGTCTAGCCGTTGAGCACACCGGCGCCATAGGCGCCCGTCTGCCCCACCTCCGGACAGCGCCAGATAGGACCGAGGCCCGCGCAGCGCGACCTGATTCTGCTCGCTTCGGAACGCCGCGGCCGGTTCGTCGGCATAACGGCGCAGGTCCGTGAGATCGAGGACGCGCGCGGAGGATGCATCCGTGGCGTTATATGGCAACCGTGGCAGCGACGAACATCCAGCGACAAGAAAGCTCAGCACTGAAGCCATGAGTAACGAGACGGACAGCCGACGAGGGATGCAATGCATGACATATCATGTTAGAAAGTAGTGCTCACGGTCACGAGATCGCGCTGACTCGTGTCGCTGGGCGGCTCAGCGGGATGCGGTGGCCGGTCGAGCAACCAATTCGAGATAATCCTGGTGGATCACTTGGATATTCTTGCGACCGTCAAACTTGACTCGCCGGCTACTGGAGACCCACGTCCGACGATGATCCCTTGTCGCTCGCCGTACTTGGGATGTCGCTCGCGGCCAAGCTTACTCATCTGGACACGCGATCCGCGAGACAGAACTGATGCATTCGGCGACTGATCTGTAATTATCATGCGGATCGCGTCTCATGAGGCGCCTTGATGCGGAACCAAGTCACGTAAAGCGCAGGCAGAAACAACAGCGTCAGCACGGTGCCAACGATAATGCCGCCCATCATGGCGTAGGCCATCGGGCCCCAGAACACTTCGCGCGCAATCGGGATAAGCGCGAGACTTGCCGCAGCAGCAGTCAGCAGGATCGGACGCATGCGATGCTCGGTCGCCTCGACGACGGCTTCCCAGGGCGGGTGGCCTTCGCTGCGCAAATGCTCGATCTGAACAATCAAGATGACGGAGTTGCGGATCAAGATCCCGATCAATGCCAGCACACCGAGGATCGCAACAAAGCCCAACGGCGCACCGCTCGGCAACAATGCGGCGACAACCCCGATCAAGGCGAGCGGCGCGACGGCGAACACAAGAAACAGCCGGTGAAAATTCTGCAACTGCACCATCAGGATGGTTGCCATCACGAAGAGCATGATCGGGATAATGGCAACGATCGGTGCCTGCCCCTTGCCGCTCTCCTCGACGCTGCCGCCCACGGCGACATAATAACCAGCGGGCAGTTTCGACGTAAACTCGGCAACCGGTTGCTTCAACTGATCGACCACCGTCGCCGGCTGGACGTTATCGAGAATACCCGCCTTCAACGTGATGGTCGGAAGACGCGACCGGCGCCAAATCGTAGGCTGCTCGAGTTCATAACGGAATGTGGCGATCGCCGCGAGAGGCACAGAATGACCACCGCTCCCTGATAGCTGCAGATTTCGCAGCGTTTCGATCGAGCCACGCTCCGAGGCCTTGGCACGGCCGAGCACCTTGACGAGGTAGATATCGTCGCGGACCTGCGTGATCGATGTTCCATCAACGACGCCGTTGAGGGTGGATGCGATATCCTCCGACGTGACTCCGAGCTGCCGTGCCTTGTCTTGGAGCACGTCGACCTTCACAACCCGCGCCGGCTCCATCCAGTCGAACACCACATCGCCGAGATGCTGGTTACCTGCTATAATCGCTGCGAGTTGCTGCGAAAACGCCCTGACCTTACCGACATCCGGTCCACTCAGCCTATACTGGATCGGCCGCCCCACGGGCGGGCCAATGTCCAAGAGCTTCACGAAGGCATCCGTGCCGGGAAACGTCTTCTTAAGATATGCCTGAAGATCATCCTTTAAACGATCGCGAACTTCGAGACCTTTGGTCACGATCACGATCTGGCCAAACGAAATATCAGCCGGTTGAACGTCAAATGACAGGACGAAGCGTGGCGCGCCCTGACCGACATACGTTGACCAGTGATCAATGCCCTCCTTTTCTTTCAGCGCTTCTTGCTCAAAGCGAGCCATCTGTGCATTGGTCTCAGCGATCGAACTGTTCTGCGGCAGGTTCCAATCGACGATTAACTCATGGCGGTCGGAGGACGGGAAGAATTGCTGCTGGACGAAGTTCATGCCCAAAATGGACAGCGCGAACGCGGCAAGCGTTACGCCGATGGTCATCCAACGCCATCGCATGCTGAGGTCGAGAATTCGAGCGAAAGCGCTCGCGAACCACCCCTTCTTGTCATGATGGCCCTTCATCTTGTCCGGCAGGATGGCCACGCCGAGCAGGGGCGTGAAAAGCACTGCGACGATCCATGACACCACAAGCGACACCGCTATCACGACAAACAGCGTGAAAGTAAACTCGCCCGCGGCGCTGCTGTTGAGGCCGACCGGGATAAAGCCTGCGACCGTCACCAGCGTGCCTGTCAACATCGGAAAGGCCGTCGACGTGTAGACGTAAGTCGCAGCCTTCGAAAGGCTATCGCCGATCTCTAGTCGCGCAACCATCATCTCGACGGCGATCATGGCGTCATCGACCAGCAGGCCAAGCGCGATGATCAGTGCGCCAAGCGAAATGCGCTGCAAGGAGATGCCAGAATAGGACATCACCACAAAGGTGATCGCAAGCACCAGCGGAATAGAGATCGCAACAACCAAGCCTGCACGCATCCCAAGACTAATGAAGCTGACCGCCAGCACGATGAATATCGCCTCGAACAGCGCGCGCGTGAATCCAGACACCGCCTCATCAACGATTTGTGGTTGATCGGACACCAGATGCACCCCTACACCAACCGGCAGGTCCGTGGTAATGCGCGTCATCTCCTTCTTCAACGCCTCGCCGAATTCGAGCAGATTGGCGCCAGGCTTCATTCCGATAGTCAGGCCGATCGCCGGCTCACCTTTGAATCGGAATAGCGATGTCGGTGGATCAGTGTAACCCCGCCTGATGGTGGCGACATCCGTCAGAGGAAAGAACCTCTCGTTGACGCGGAGGTTGATCGCCTTGAGACTTTCCTCTGAAGTGAACTGCCCGTTGACCCGGACGCTGATGCGTTCTGGACCGGCCTGTAGCACACCCGAGGGTGCGATCGCATTCTGCGCCTGTAGCGATGTCAAGATCGACCGTTGGTCGAGCCCCAGAGCGGCAACTTTGCTGATAGAGAACTCCAAATAGATCGCTTCGTCCTGCGCGCCGATGATGTCGACGCGACCGACATTGGGGACCTGCAGGACGCGGGCACGGACTTCTTCCACGCGATCGCGAAGCTGTCGCTGCGTGAGCCCATCGCTGGTGAATGCGTAGATGTTGCCGAATACGTCGCCGAAGCGATCATTGAAAACCGGACCGACGACGCCATCGGGAAAGTCTCCCTTGATGTCGGCGATCATGTTGCGGACGCGCACCCACGTCGGCGTGACGTCGCGCGCCCTGGTGGTGTCGCGCAAATTTACAAACACGGTCGTCTGGCCGGCTGTAGTGATACTCTTTGTATAGTCGAGGGATTCGAGCTCTTCGAGCTTCTTTTCAATCCGGTCAGTGACTTGGCGTGTGGTCTCCTCGGCGGACGCACCCGGCCACTTCGCCTGGATCACCATCGTCTTGATGGTAAATGCCGGATCTTCCTCGCGTCCCAGATTGAGGTAGGAGAACAGTCCGGCCGCCATGAACGCAATCATGAAGTACCAGACGAGCGACCGGTGATTGAGAGCCCAGTCTGAAAGATTGAACGATTTCACTGTGCGGCTTCCTTTTCCAGTCGGACCTTTTGGCCTTCCTTGAGATGGTGGACCCCCGCCGTCACAATCCGCGCGCCCGCCTCAATTCCGCTGGTCACATCTACCGAGCCGTCGTTCTTTGATACAATCTCTACGTCGCGCGACGTCACCGACCTGGTGGAGAGGTCAAGCAACCAGACGCTCGATTTTCCGTCCCTGGTAAGGATCGCAGTCGCAGGCAGTCGAAATCCGCGCGCAGCATCGCCAGGGATTAAGGTCGTGATGGTGCTGCCGAGCCGGAAGGACTCCGGCGGAGCATCGAGGGTAATGCGGACACGGCGACTGCGCGTCACCGCGTCGGACTGAGGGCCGATCTCGCGCACCTTGCCTTTGACCCGGATATGCGGATCGAGTTGCAGTATCACCGTCAGCGGCGTACCGATCCTTAGCGTGTTCGCAATATCCTCGGCTACGTCGATAACAGCTTCCCGGATATCGGGCCGCGCTACCGTAACGACGGTCTGGCCAGGTCCAATCATCTGCCCTACTTCAGCACCGATAGCTGTCACGACACCGGCATAGTCCGCACTTACTTTGGTATAGCCGAGTTGTTCACGTGCCTTGATCAGGTTTGATTGCGCCTGGATAACGGCGGCCTGTGCGGCGGCGCTGCTCTGCTCCGCCGAATCCAGGCTCGCCTTCGTGGTCGCGCCGGTTTCGATGAGAGTTCGCTGCCGGTCGGCGGTGCCTGATGCATTGACGAGCTGTCCCTGCGCCTTGGAAACTTCTGCGAGCGAAGACCTAACCGCCAGCTCCGCCGCAAACGGATCAACAGCGGCAAGCAGCTGACCTTTTTCGACCGTTTCACCGACATTGACGGGCCGCGAGATCAATCGGCCGAGCATGCGGAATCCGAAATCCGTCTTAAACTGAGGTTGCACCGTTCCGACGACAGCAACATTTGTCGCCCCCACAGGCTCAACGACCGTTGATAATACGGGGCGTACCGGGTCCGGCGCAGCCGCCTTCTGCTCGCATCCGGCCAGGGCAACAGCAGTTGCAACGACACACACGGTTCGAATGGACATCATGTTTTCGCCCCATCAAATCTCACAACCTGACCCGGTCGAAGCAGTTTGCCTCCGTCGGTAATGACACGCTCCCCGACCGAAAGCCCTTTGCTGACGATGAAAGAGTTCGTTTCATAGGTCTCGACCTCGATGTCGTTGAGGGACACGGCGTTAGTTTTAGGATCGACAACCCAAACGGCAGGCCCATTCAAAGACGCGACCAAGGAGCTCCAAGGCAGGACGATCTTGTCAACCGGCTTGGTACGCCCCTCACCCGTGATCGCACTGCCGAGCGTCATTTCCGGCGGCGTGTTCTGAATTGCGAATTTCACCCGGACAGTTGCATTCTTGGAATCGACGGTAGGCGAGATTTCGCGCAATCGAGCAATTGCAGTGACCGACGGGTCTGAAACGAGCGTCAGCTTGATTGTATTGCTTTCCGGCGGATGCAAGAAGATTGATTCATGGACATCGAACACTCCGTCTCGCGCGCCGTCTTCCGCAAGCGTGTAGGCAGATTGCGCGGACTGAGCGACCTGACCAACTTCGACATTGCGAGCTACAATGATGCCAGCTGCACTGGCCCGCAGCTCTGTATAGGTCAACGCGTCGGTCGAAGTGCCTAATTGCGCCTTGGCAATGTCGAGCGATCCTTCTGCTGTGCGCAGCCCTTCTTGGGCCTGATCGTACGAAGTCCGGGTGGTAAAACCACTGGCCATCAACGTCTTCTGCCGCTCGAATGCCGCTGTCGCGACACGCAACTGAGCCTCCGCGGAGGCCACGGCAGCCTTCGATCCTTCGAGATTCGCGCGCTGTTCGGCCGGGTCGATTCTCGCGAGAACATCACCGGCGTTCACATGGGCGCCGACATCCACCATCCGCTCCGTGACGCGCCCATCGACGCGAAACGATAGCTCGGTACGTACACGCGCCTGAACATCACCTGTGAGGCGGATAACCGTCTGCCGTGGTTCAAGACGAACAACCTCGGTTCGCACCAACATCGCCAGCCGCGTCTCGGCCGCGTTCTCCTTGCAGGCACCAAGAAGCAAAAATATCGAGAGAAACGAGGCGTGTCGGAGCGCTGGATGCATGACAAAGGGCCCTTTGGTCGACAGCAGGACTCGGTTATTAACTATCTGGATGGTCAGTAATATTATTATCTAACTAGAAAGTCAATAATATTATTGACCATCCAGCTAATTAATAATATCGAATGGATGCCAATGAGAAGGCGAAAGCTAATGACTGACGAGATCAAGAAACGCGCGCGACGCAAAGCTGAACGACCCGCCGAAATCCTTGATGCCGCCTTCGAGGAATTCGCTGAAAACGGATACGCAGCCACCCGGCTAGAAGACGTGGCCAAACGCGCAGGCGTCACGAAGGGAACGATCTATTTTTACTTCGACACCAAGGAGCGTGTGTTCGACGAGATGGTTCGGCACAAATCTCAGGCACTGTTTTTTGAGCTGGAGAACTACATAGAGAAATTAGAAGGGTCACACACCTCTCGCCTCCGCGCGCTGATTGTCTTCGTGTGTCACCGCATGGCCGAAGATAGAGTGTCGCGCGAGACTCTCCGTTTCCTGATAGCCGAGGGCGCGCGTTTTCCAGATCTTGTCGACCGGCACTACGAGGAATTCGTGCGGGCGCTCATTGACCAGTTCCGGAAACTCATCGAAGCAGGGATCGCCTCGGGCGAGTTTCGGCCGTCGTTACCTGCAAGCGAGTTCGTAGAAAAAATTGTCATGAGTCCGGCACTGCTACTGACCCTATGGTCGCTACTATTCGGTAACCGGAAGAAGATCGACGTCGCCGCTTTCACCGACGCAAGTTTCGATCTGCTCATGAATGGAATCGACGTCTCTCGTTAGACTATTAGGCGACGCCCAGTTCGCGATGTCCCCACAAATTGGTTGGTGCAAAATCGCTAACAATGTCGCCTGTTCCGCACGTTGCGTTTACAGCGTCCGATCACGGGTTGCCTAGAGGCCGTGCGTTCGCCCAGAAGCTCGCACGCAAATTCCACGCGATAATCAGCGTTTTCGTATCTTACACCGGGGAAAATCCGATAAAACGCAATGACGGCGGGCCTTTCAGGGAAAGCTCATACATAACAGGGAAGCGTTGCATTGAATCAGTTGGGAAGTTGAAACAACTACGCCAAATAGTTCTGGGTAATCATTCCTATCGCGATATACTTTGAAGCTGAATTAGATTTCAATAACCGCTGACTTGTTTTTGATAAAATGCTAATTTGTACCAAGAACTGATTTCCTAAGACCGAAGAGCATAAGTTTATGAATTTAAGGCAGATCCGCTACTTCCTCCAAGTGGCGGAACTCGGAAATCTGACGAGGGCGTCAGATGTTCTCAACATCGCGCAGCCTGCATTGTCCCGTCAAATACGGCTTCTCGAGGAGGATCTGGGAGAAGCCCTTTTCACCCGATCCGGTCACGGCGTCGAATTAACTGAAGCTGGACGGGCTCTGAAAGAGCACGCCACGTCGGTCGTGTATCAATTTGACAAGCTGCGGGAAGTTGTCGCGGATCAGTCGTCGCCCAGGGGGCATCTCACCGTCGGATTGCCGCCGGCAATCGGCCAGTTCATCAGTCTTGAGTTGATCGATGAGTACTGCCGCCGATATTCGGACGTCCACTTGCACGTGCGCGAAGGCATCAGCATTGACCTGGCAAGCGACGTGCAGCAGCGGAAACTTGACTGTGCCGTCGTTGTTTTGGACGACACACCCGGCGTGAACGCTGAGCGTCTCTTCACTGAGGGTCTATTCCTTGCGGCGCCAGCTTCGGCGGGCTTGTCACCTTCGAAATCCGTCACCTTAAAGGCTGCCGAGAACAAGCCGCTCATTCTCACCAATCGAATGAATAACTTTCGTCTGGCCATTGAAACTGCGTTTGAGCGTGCAGAAATATCGATGCGCATACTCGCAGATAGCAATTCAACGCGCATGATCTCGGGCCTGGTCGCGCGGGGAACGGCGTATAGTATCCTCCCCTACTGTGCCATCCAGTCTTCGCTCAAGCAGGGTGACATTTCTGCCAGTCCCATCGAGGGGCTTCACGTGAACTGGGCGTTCATCCGGCCGGCAGCGGGAGAGCTGCCCCTCCCGGCAAAGCTTTTCCGCCAACTACTGCTCGATATTATTCGAAAGAAGATCGAGAATGGTAGCTGGACCAGCGCAATCCTGGCTGAATCACTTTGACGCGTGTGTACCCAGATATAGCTCTCCAATGAGATCGCTGTTTCTCAGCTCGGCCGCACTGTCAGCTGCAAACGCAATGTGACCATGCACCAGGACGTAGCCGCGGTCGGCGATCCTCAGAGCCTCTTCGAAATTCTGTTCGGCCATAATAACCGTCAAGCCGAAACGCTTCTTCAGCTCACCGATCTTTGTAATTGCTTGCGTCACCATGATGGGTGCAAGTCCGACCGAGGGCTCGTCTACCAACAGAACGCGAGGAGAAGACATCAGGGCCCTGCCCAAGGCCAGCATTTGTTGCTGGCCACCCGACATCGAGCCTGCGGGCTGCCGCCGCCGTTCTTTCAAGATCGGAAATGACTCGAAGCAATACTCAAGGTTCTCCTTGGTGCGCTTGCGTGCTTCTTTTCTGTATCCGCCGAGAAGCAGGTTTTCCTCTACAGTCAGCAACGGAAAGAGCCGGCGGCCTTCCGGTACAATGCTTACCCCTCGTTCGACAATCTGCTCCGTTGTGAGGCGAGACAAATCGACGACTTCCCCATCAATCTCCAAACTCACTTGCCCTTGCGTCGGCCGAACATCCCCGATCAAGCACTTCATCAATGTGCTTTTGCCGTTTCCGTTTGTTCCGAGGAGCGCTACCGTTTCTCCATCGCGGACTTCCAGTGACAGTCCGTGCAAGACTTGCACAGGACCGTAACCCGCGTGGAGGTCGCTGACGACGATCTTAACTGCCAAGGTAAGCTCTCCTGACTTCGGCGTTCGCCATGACCTTGTCGGGAAGGTCATCACAGATGATCTGCCCGGCGCTCAGACAAACAATCCTTTGTGAGAAACGCATGACCGCCTGCATAATGTGCTCAATCATGATGATGGTGATCCCTGCCCCGTTCAACTCAAGCAGGATATCCAGAATTTCATTTACTTCCTTCATGGCCAGACCAGCCATCGCCTCGTCGCAGATAAGCAATTTCGGTCGTGCAGCGATTGCGCGTGCGAGCTCAAGTTTACGCAGCTCGACTTGAGACAGATCGCCTGGATGTGCATGGCGTCGATCGTCGAGCCTGACACGCGCTAATATCTCACTCGCTTCCTGGTAGATCGAATCCTCATTGGAGACGTCGATCAATTCATGAACGATGTACTCCAAAGGTACCATCAAGTTTTCAGCAACCGTCATCGAGTGGAATGGCTTCGGGATCTGAAACGTCCGTGCAATGCCTCGTTTTGCCCTTTGATGAGGCGCCATCTTGGAAATGGTTGATCCTTCAAATTGAATTTCTCCGGTATCAATTTGCAGGGCGCCGGAAATACAATTGATCAACGTCGTTTTTCCCGAGCCGTTCGGCCCGATGAGTCCAAGTCGTTCGCCGCTTGTGACATTCAGGTTCACATTGGAAAGCGCCGTAAAGCCAAAGAATGTCTTCGTGACATCGCGGACGTGCAGAAATGCGGTCATGGCTTACCCAACCTTTCACTCAGACGCCCGTCAGAAGCGGCCGGCGACAGCCACTTTCGCAACCACTGGACGGAGCCCACCAAGCCCGAAGGCGCGATCACGACGAAGATAATCAGCGAAAGGCCAACGATAAGCAGATGTTTCTCAGGGCTGGCGGAAACAGCAAATTGCTGGCTGGCTGCAATCACGATGGCGCCGAGCGCCGGTCCCCACCATCTGGACATTCCGCCAATCACCGCCATTGAAAGTGCCATCACTGAGTAGTTCAGACTGAACGCGGAGTGCGGCTCGATGAAGCTGGAATAGAGAGGCAGCGTCGATCCAGCCATCGCCATAAGCCCTCCCGACAGCGCACACGCGGTCAGCTTCAGCCGCAATGTCGGCACGCCCGAACATTCGGCCGCCACCTCAGCATCGCGCAATGCCTGCAGGCCGCGCCCCAGCCACGAGTTCTGGATGTAACGCGCTACCGCAAGCGAAAACACCGCAAGAATCATCATGGTGACCAAAAGAAGTCGCGTGTAAGTCTCGAATCCGAGGGGTACGGGAGGCCGGATGATTTGCATACCCGCAGCGCCGCCGACAAAGCGCCAATTCAGTATGAAAGTCTCGATGACGATCGCCACAGCAATGGTCGCAATCGAGAAAAAGATTCCCTTTAGCCGAAGCGTCAGGAGACCGACGCCGACGCCGAGTGAGGCTCCAATGATCGCCGCACCTGCGATCTGTACGATAAGCGGAGCCTGAAAGGCGAGCATAAGGAAGAGAGCGGCGTACGCGCCGACACCAAAAAACGCACCCGTTCCGAAGTTTACATACCCGGCATAGCCCCCAAGCACGTTCCACGCCGTCGCGAGCACCACATACTGCAGAACGATATAGCTCACGTAAAGGTAGTATTCGTTGAGGCCGAGTGCCGGCAAGAGATATGCAACGATTGGGAGCGCTATCGCGACGATCCCGAGAACTATGGAGTTGGTTTTCATCGGCCGAACAATCCTTGTGGTCGAATGCCCAAGACCAAAAGAAGGAGACCATAGGCGACCGCAGGTGCCCATGAGGCCCCGAACATGGTGAGGACGAGAGATTCAATTACGCCGAGGATGATACCGGCGACGAGCGTGCCAGTGACGCTGCCCAACCCTGCCAGCACGACAACGCAAAATGTGCGGCCGATGTATATGCGGTCGAGACTGGGCTCGACCGGGCTTACAATGATCAGCAAAGCTCCGCCGATCGCCGCAACCGCGGTGGCCAAGCCAAACGCCCATTGTTTTGTAAGCACAGGGTTGACGCCGACAATGCGCAACGCCCAGGCATCCTGAGCAACCGCGCGGATTGCCCGCCCCTGCAGCGTGTTCGACAGGTAGAGTTTCAAAATCAGTGTCGCGCCGATCGCCACGAGAAGAGCCACGATCAGACGCCAGGGCAAGCGCATCTCACCGACCGCAAAACTATTGCCAATATACGTTGCCGTCGCCGTGCGTTGGTCCAAGCCAAAGGTCATCGAAAGGAATACTTGAACGATGAATGCAATACCGAAGAAGAAAGCAATGCCCCGGACGCCGGCATCGGCCCCGCGCTTTTCGAAAGCCTCGTAATAAAGCCGGTAGACCAGAACACCGAAAACAAAAAAAGGAAGTATGATGAACAGAGCCGCGACTAGCGGATCAAAACCGTAAGTCCCGAGAAGAAATACCATATAAGCAGCAAGCACCAGGAAGGCCGCATGTGCAATATGCGGCACGTCCAGCAGTCCGAACGAGATCGAGAGTCCTAGGCTGAGTGCCCCATAAAAGCACCCTACCAGTACACCGAAGACGATTGCTTCAAACAGCAGGTCGAGTGAAATCATCAGATGCTCTCCACATCGCTCCTTGCAGACGACGAGCCTTGCTCGCCGACCATGTCGCAAAGATCGTGCGTTGGTGGGGCTAGCGCTTACGCGCTTGCTGGAAGGACACGAACTCCCCGGTCCGAAATTCCTTAGGCTCAACGATAACTTGCTTGCCCTCTTGCCGGAATTGCTCGAGGTCGTTGTCCTTGATGTCCCGGAATTGTACCATGACTACGCGTGGGTTGGCCCACTCGCCGTCTGGACCCCAGCGGATGGGGCCCACGATCGTGCTGACCTCGTTCTTGCGTAGATAGTCTGCAAGAATTTCATGCTTGAGTGATTTCGTGGCCGTGACCGCACGTTCTAAGATCTGAGCCGAGGCATATGCGAATGGAGCGACGTAATAACCGAGCGTCTCTACGTTTGCGCCGGAAGCACGCTTGGCGAAACGATCCAGGAAATCCTGAATACCCGGGAAGGCCATTGTGCTTTCCGGAACGTATGTATGATAATTTACAACACCATTGAGTTGCGATCCAAGCGTCTGCATGACTGACGCATACTGCAATCCCACCATAGCGCCGCCGAAGAGTTTTACGGAAGAACCAACACCAATCTCATTCACCGCTCGAATGATTGCGGTTGAATCGGCGGGGTAAGATGCGACGAAGACCATGTCCGGTGCAGCGGCGCGAATTGCGCGAATCATCGCCGAGAAATCAACAGTCGTGGGTGGGTATGACTGTTCATAGACGGCCTCAAAGCCGGCATCCTTCGACAATTTTTTTGCGCCGGCGAGGATATTCTGGGAAAACTCCTGATCTGCGGCCAGAAATGCGATCTTCTTCACGCCCGCGTGCGTGCCAAGGCGGAAGTAACCTCCAACCCAGCTCTCAGCATCACTCCATGGTGAGTTGTTGAACCACATATCGTGTTTCGCCTTGGAATTGATCTGATAACCGATGTGTCCGATCACCAGCAACCGCCGCTCCTTCGCCGACGGCATGATCGCCGCGGCCGGGACCGTTCCGTAAGGCGCTATCAGAAGATCAACCTTGTCCAGATCCACAAGTTTGGAGAAAATTCCCGGTGACTGCGCAGGGTTTCCTTGATCGTCGTATGCAACGATCTCTACCTTGCGGCCGAGCAGACCGCCGCGCGCATTTACGTCTTCTGCCCACATTTGAAGCGACAACTGGGACTGCCGTCCGCCGCTGGCAAGCGGACCGGAGAGCGCCATGCTGGTTCCGATCTTGATAGGCGCCTCTTGTGCCATCAAATGGCTCGGCATAGTCAGGGTACCCAAGCCAAGCCCCATTCCATAAAGAAAAAGTCTCTTTGAAATTTCTGTCATTTGTTCCTCCCGGATTCGGGTTTACGTTTAGTTTTTGTTGGTGGCTTTCAGCTCATCAAGCGCTGCAAGAACTCGCTCCGGCGTCATCGGCATATGCCGAACGCGTACGCCGACAGCGTCAAAGATCGCATTTGCAATTGCGGGCGCCGTCGGTGACGTCGTTGCTTCTGAAAAGCCCTTGGCTTGATACGGCCCGTCGAATTGCGGGATTTCGACAATATGTGTCGAGACGAACTTGTTCGGCGGCGCATCTTTCGCGGTAAGAAAGCGATACGACGAAAAATCGGCGTTGCGGATGCTGCCCTCGCTCAGTTGGAACTCTTCCGAGAGCGCTTGGCCAAGTCCCATCGAAAGCGCCGCGTGCATCTGTCCCTCGCAGGACATTGGATTGATGGCGCGGCCCACGTCGTTTGCGATGGCGATCTTCTCGAGCTTAACCTCGCCGGTCTCAATGTTCACGGCAACTTCAACAGCTTGCGCTGCGCGCGTGCAGAACGAGAAGATCTTGCGCATGCCGTCATCAGCGGCATGGCCGGTCTCTGGGTCAATTTTGCTCGACGGTACTGTGAAGGTCGCCTTGCCAAGCAATTCTCCGCCGGTGGGAAGGAACGAGCCCGTGAAGAACACTGTGCGGAAAAGCTCGCGGACCGCCATGAACCGATCAGGGTTATCCCTGACGAAGACTTTCATATCTGCGAGATCGAGCTCTTCAGGCTTTGCCTGCATCACTTCGGCGGCCATCTTGAGTATTTGGCCCTTAACGTCCTCGCAGGCCATTATAACGGCGTTGCCTGCTGCGAATGTGATGCGGCTCGACCCTGTAAGCTGATCGTAAGGCGTAACCCACGTGTCCACTTCGGCCGTCTTCACCCGGTCAGGTTTAACTTTGAAGAACTCGGCCGCAATCTGAATGAGGGTCGTCGAACTGCCTTGACCGATATTTCCGGCGCTATGCCGAATCTCGACGGTCTCGTCGTTATGCACCTTCACAATTGCCGAGGATGCAGAAGGAGCAACGCTATCCTTGTTTGCAAAAGCGATGCCCCGGCCCCTGCGCCAGGGTCCCTCCCCTCCCCTGACGAGCTCGCCGTGCTGCTCCAGCCCTTGCTTGATCTCATCAAGCAGTTCGTTTCCGGCAACCGAATGCTGGACCTCGCCGGCAGCGTTGATCTCGCCTTCGACAAGAACGTTCTTTCGTCGGATCTCGTACGTATCCATTCCGAGCGCCGCAGCGAGCTCGTCGATATGGGATTCAAGCGCAAAATGGATCTGCGTGTTCCCAAAGCCTCTGTAGGCGACACCCGGAGGCTGATTGGTATAAACAACGTAGTTATCGAGCTTGAAGTTGGGGAATCTGTAGGATCCGAGCGGACCGTAGCTCGCCTGACGGGTGACCAGGAATCCGTGTTGCGCGTAGGCACCGCCATTAACCAGGACAAACATCTCGCATGAGACGATCGTACCGTCCTTCCTGACGCCCGACTTTATCTTCATTTCAAACGGGTGCTGTACACCCGCCCAGCACAAAGACTCTTCGCGCGTGTAGACGATCTTGACGTGCCTGTTGCCAGCCGCCCGCGAAAGAACGGCGCAAAGTCCTTCGGCTTTCATTTCTATCTTTCCGCCGAAGCCACCCCCAACATACTTGGGAATGATCACGCGGATCCGCGAATGCGGAATATCGAGCGCTTCGCTGATCTGGTTCAGCAGCGGATAAGCGGCTTGTGATGAAGACCAAACGGTGACGTTTCCATCAGCGTCCCATAGGGACACCGAATTGTGCCGCTCCATCGGAGCATGACCCATCATCGCGTTCGTATAAGTGCCTTCCAGAACAAGGTCCGCCTCCTTGAAGCCCGCATCGACATCGCCCGTGCGTATGCGGTAGTAGCCAAAGGCGTTGGGATGCTTGGGATTGTATTGTGGTGGTCCGATCGGAACACGCCGATAGTGCTCTTGGCCTTCGTGCACAATTACCGGCGGATTGGTTTTGAACGCCTCGTGCACGTCAAAGACGGCCGGAAGGTCTTCGTAATCGATCTCGATGAGGTCGCAGGCCAGTTCGGCGATAGCTTCGCTTTCGGCTGCGACCGCAACGACGGGCTCTCCGATGTATCGGACTTTTCCTCTCGCAAGGAGAGGTTCATCGTAACAGCCGAAGCCAAACAGTGTCTGCGGGCAGTCCTTGTCGACGAGCACCGCATGTACACCGGCAAGGCTTTGCGCGCGGCTGATATCAATGTTGATGATCTTGGCGTGTGGACGCGTGCTTCGCTTGATTTTTGCCCAAAGCATGCGGGGCATTTCAAGATCGATGGCATATTTTCCCAGGCCGGTGACTTTCCCGTGCCCTTCCTCGCGAATGACATTCTTGCCGAGGACCGCCAACTCTGCACTGTCGTGAGCGTCATGCATGGGCCGCACTCCGCAGTTCCTTGGCGGCCGCGAGAATGGCCTCAATGATTTTTACGTAACCGGTGCAACGGCAGAAGTTGCCGCGGATGGCATCTCTGACCTCGTCCTCTGATGGATCTGGATTGCTGCTCAGCAGCACTTTTGCAGTCACTATCAAGCCTGGCGAGCAGAATCCACATTGCACGGCTCCATGCTCCAGGAAGCGGCGCTGGATGGGATGAAGCTCGGACCCGTTCGAAATTCCTTCAATCGTTGTCACCGACTTGCCTTCAAGCTGCATCGCCAGCGTCAGACAGGAGCGCACGAGCTCGCCATCGACCATGACGGTGCACGAGCCACACACGCCTTCACCGCATCCCTCTTTTGTGCCGGTGAGACCGACGCCGAGCCGCAGGACGTCCAAGAGAAGCGCGTTAGGCTCAATCTCCAGAGCCTGCTTGCGGCCATTGATTTCAATATTGAGTGCTCTTCGCATGTTGTTCTGCTCGCTTAGGCGGGGCCAATGCGACCAGCTGCAGCCAACAATGCGTCACGCACGTAGACTGCAACAAGGCGGCGTCGATATTCTGCGGATGCGTAGACATCGCTGTCTGGCGCGCAATCCTCGGCGGCAATCAGTGCGGCGTTGTGAATCGCCTTATCATCGAGTTTCGCGCCGATCAGGGCCTCTTCAGCCCTCGTCAGGCGAATGGGCGTCTCGGCCGAACCCGCAAGCGAGATGCTCGCGCTTGTGCATCCCTTGCCATTGGCCATGAGAGCCGCCCCGACTGCAATGAGCGGTGTTTCCATGGCCGCGCGTCCGGCGTGGGCGAGATACGCCATGCCGACCGGCTCTTTTGGGATAGGGATCCTGATTTCGCGAACGAGTTCAGCCTCCTCCAGGGCCGTAGACATGTGGCCCAGAAAGAATTGATCGATTGGCAGGGTTCTCTCGCCGCTCGGACTGGCGATGACGAGCTCCGCGTCAAGCGCAAGCAATGCGGCCGAGGGGTCGCTGGCGGTATGGCCCACACAGATATTCCCTACGACAGTAGCCCAGTTTCGCACTGCAGTTGTAGCGATCCGGCCGATCGCTTGAGAAAGGAGAGGGAACTTGTCTGCTACGTCGGATGACTTGAGAACGTCACTCGACGTAGCGGTTGCGCCGATCCGCAGCACGTCCTTGTCGCACTTGACGTATCGGAGGCCCGGGATCGATTTCACGTCGATCAAGCAATCCGGCGACATAATCCGAAACTTCATGACGCGTAACAGCGACACGCCGCCGGCAATGAGCTTGCCGCCGTCCGGGTTCGCCGCCAAAGCTGCACAGGCTTCGCCTATACTCTTCGGCGCCAAGTAATCGAACTTGGGTAACGCCATGTCGCACTCCTGTCGCTAGGCAACTTTCGCTGCGGTTACAGTCCCGTCGCCCTTCTTGAGATGAGCGTTAAACCACGCAATGGTTTCACGCATCACCACTTCAAACACAGGCGGGTTTACGAACTCGTACACGTCGTAATGGTCGCCGTCTGGAATGGTGACGAGCTTCTTTGGCTCGTTCGCCTTGGCAAACATCGAGTAACATTCATCGATCGGCACAAGCCCGTCCCGCTCGGTATGAATAAACAGAATCGGCCTTGGAGAAATCGCGTGCACGTAATCTTCGGGAATGTGACGCATCGTCGCTTCGGCGTTTTCGAGCGGATAGCCCTCGGTATATTTTTCCGCCGCCTTTACCTTCTCCTGAATCACCTGACGCGAGTGCGGGTCGCCCGGCATCAGCTCGGTCACATCGACGCGACGGGATTTTCCGGTGAGAACGCGCTCAACGCGATCGTCCGCCAGAACCTTCTGGAACTTGAGCCATTCCCAATGTTTCCTCAGGCTCTTCATCCAGCGATAGCCATTCGCTACAGGCACCACGGAGACGACGCAGCACACGCGATCATCGGTTGCCGCAGCAACAACCACGTTACCGCCACCAAACGACGTGCCGTAGAGTGCAATCTGACTGGTATCGACTGACGGAATCGTTGTCATGAAGGTGACGGCGTTGCGGATGTCCTCGACCTGCTCCGTCGGCATCAAGCGAGCGACCACACCCTCGCTCTTGCCAAACCCGCGATGATCGAAGGCGAATGCAACATAACCATGTTTCGCCAATCGCTCCGGGACGGGAAGCAGATAGACATCTTTCACGCCGGTATAGCCGTGACAGCAAACAATCGTCGGGCGGACTTCGCCGGACTTCAAATCATCCGGTTCGTACAAAATGCCGCTGAGTTTGAGACCTTCGCTGTAAAATGAGACTTCTGTAACCTTGGCCATGGTATACCTTTCTGAATTGCGCTGCTCAGGCCGCGTTCGCATGAAGATTTGCTAAGAGATTCTCGAAGAACCGATCTACAATTTTCTTGCTTGTGTTGGTGATCAGGCGCTGCCCGAGCTGCGCGATCTTTCCGTTGATGTTGGCGTCCGCCTCATAGACGAGCTTCGTTCCGCCCTCGCCGTCCGGGCTGAGTTTTACGAATGCGCCACCCTTTGCGAACCCGGCAATGCCGCCGTCGCCCTCCCCGCTGATGCGATAGCTATTGGGAGGATCCTGATCTTCCAATTTAACTTTGCCGCGAAAGCGCGTCTTCAGAGGGCCAAGCTCCAGCCTGACAACCGCGGCGAAAATATCCCCCTCGCGCTGCTCCAGCTCTTCGCAGCCAGGAATACACTTACGAAGAATCTCCGGATCGTTGAGAGCTGCATACACAGCGTTTTGTGCGATCGGCAGTCGATATTCTCCGGTTAACAGTATCGCCATGTCTTTTCTCCGTCGTGCCAGACTTCGCTATTCGGCGGTCCAGCCGCCATCCAACATCAACGACGATCCCGTCATCAGGCTTGATGCTTCACTCGCAAGGAACACAATGCCCCCCATAACGTCATCCACGCGGCCCAGACGCTTAAGCTTGATCTTTTCAAGAACCTGGCGCCTGAACTCGGCGTCACTTAGGAAATCTCTTGTCATGGGCGTTTCGACAAACGTAGGGCAGATGGTGTTGACGCGGATTCCGCGCGGCCCAAACTCAACCGCCATCGCTTTTGTCATACCCTCAATCGCCCACTTCGACGTGCAATAAAGGGTACGGTTGGCGGCGCCGACATGCCCCATCTGTGAAGAGACGTTGATGATCGAGCCAGCCCTGTCCGCCGAGAGCAACCGTTGGGCAACCAGTCGTGCGGTAAAAAAGGCCGCTTTGACGTTGAGCCCCATGACCGCATCGTAGTCGTCGACTGTCAGGTCGATCATCGGCTTGGGCCGGTTCATCCCCGCGTTGTTGACAAGGATATCCTGGATCGGCAGCGCGCCGATTGCCTGCGTCATCTGATCAATATCAGTCACATCGACCGTGAGCGCCTCCGCTGAGCCGCCCACCAGCTTGATGGCTTCTACTGCCTCATCCAGTTCTTTGGCCGTCCGCGACACAAGAGTGACATGCGCACCCGCTGTCGCCAGTGCGACTGCTGCTGCCAAACCGATCCCGCGGCCGGCACCCGTTACGAGCGCACGCTTGTTATCAATTCGCAGTGACGGCGTAACTGGTAAGAACATGGTCATTCAGCCGCTGTCGCGTAAGGAATGTTGCGACCGCCGTAGCGCCGAACGCGGAGGTTCGCCTGCTCGGCGTGACCGGCAAAACCCTCGAGCATGCAAAGCCGCGAACAGTACTCTCCGATCTTGGCCGATGCTTCATCGGTTTCAACGCGCTGATACGTGCACGTCTTCAAAAACTTGCCGACCCAGAGACCACCTGTATACCGAGCGGCTTTCATAGTCGGGAGAGTATGGTTGGTCCCGATAACCTTGTCACCGAAGGCAACGTTCGTTCGTGGTCCCAGAAAAAGGGCGCCGTAGTTGGTCATGTTATCAAGGAAGTAGTTTGGATCTTTCGTGAGCACCTGGACATGCTCCGAGGCGATCCGATCCGCCTCTAGCACCATCTCGCGCTCATCTTCACAAAGGATAACTTCGCCGTAATCTTCCCAGGCACGACGAGCGACGTCAGCGGTTGGGAGAATCTTCAGCAGTCGCTCGATCTCAGCGAGGGTTTCCTTCGCCAGCTTCTCCGAAGTCGTCAAAAGAATCGCTGGCGAGTTAGGACCATGCTCGGCCTGTCCAAGGAGATCGGTCGCACACATCTCTCCATCGACCGATTCATCTGCGATCACGAGTGTTTCGGTAGGACCCGCAAACAGATCGATGCCGACCCGACCATAAAGTTGGCGCTTCGCTTCGGCCACGAAGGCATTGCCGGGACCAACCAGCATATCGACGGAGTCAATCGTTTCCGTTCCAAGAGCAATGGCGCCGATGGCCTGCACTCCACCCAGCGCGTAAATGATGTCAGCGCCAGCAAGGTGTTGCGCGGCAACAATCGCTGGAGCGGGCTTGCCTTGAAAAGGTGGCGCGCACGTAACGATCCGATCAACACCTGCGACGCGTGCGGTAATAATCGACATGTGAGCCGATGCGAGAAGTGGATACTTGCCTCCAGGCACATAGCAGCCGACCGAATTGACCGGAATATTCCTATGACCGAGCCAGACACCAGGCAGAGTTTCCACCTCGATGTCCTTCATCGTTCCACGCTGATGCTCCGCGAAGTTACGGACCTGCTCTTGCGCGAAACGGATATCATCCAAATCGCGGCTCGAGAGCTGCGACACGCAATCCTTGATCTCTTTGTCCGTAAGACGGTAGTCGTCGCGCGCCCAACCATCGAACTTGGTGGATAGCTCTCGTACGGCGACATTGCCTCTTTTTTCAATGTCGGCGAGAATTGATTCTACCGTTTGCCGAACGCGAGCGTCATCTTCAGCTCGCGCCTGCGCATCACGGCCTTTTTTAAGCAACTTTGCCATATGGAATGCCTCTCTTTTCAGTCATGGCCGGCCCCCGTTAAGAAGCCGTGCGCGCTTTACTTGATAGCTTGTGGGTTGATTGGAGAGCCCGCCCCCCCAGGAAGATGCAACGGGGGGGCCGTGAAGAAGAACTCGTAAACCTTGTCTGCCGCGCAGTCAGCCGCCAGATCTTTCATGTAAAAGATTTCGCCCATGGTTATGCCGATGGCGGGAATTACGACCCAATGCCAAGGTTGATTGGCTTCGACTGTTTCGTTGGGCCTGACTTCGCATCCCCACGTGTCGCAACAGATAGCAGCCACATCCTTATCACGCAGCCAGTAACAGGTTTCAAAGGCCATTCCTGGGGCGTTGCCGCCAGCATAGCCCGCCCAGTCACCTTTCGACAGGCAACGCTCTTGATGTCCGGTGCGCACCAAGACGAAATCGCCCTTGCGAACATTGATGCCCTGCGCTTTGGCACAGCCATCGAGATCTTCGTTCGTGATCCCGTAGCCATCGTCGAGGCTTTCCTTGCCTTTCCAACGGGCAACATCGAGCAGCACTCCCCGACCGACCATTTTATCGCGGGTATGCTCGATGCCCAGCTTCTTGGCGCCTCGTGCATCAACAAGCTTAGCGCTGTAACCGTTGTACATCTTGTCATCGATGAAGATGTGGCAAAGAGCATCCCATTGCGTCGATGCTTGGCAAGGCATGTTGATCGCATCGTCGGCATACCGCAAATATGGATATGGCTCGTCTTGGTTGCCCGCGGCCGCATCCGTTCCGGTTGCGAGCATCGTGTGGATCGGATTCCATCGCCCGCCAAAGAGGCCTGACTGGATAGGTTCCTTCAACGAGAGGCCAAGTGAGAACACCTTGCCTTTGCGGATCAGCTTGGCCGCGTCAATAATGTCGCCCGGCGTGATATTATTGAGAGTGCCGATCTGATCGTCATCTCCCCAACGGCCCCAATTCGAGAGTTTCGAGCTGGCTTCGCGAATGGCTTTCTGATTCACCGGAATAAGCATGTCTGAATCCTGCATTTTAGCGGTTGAGATAACGTGGAATTTACGGGCCTATTTGCCCGCGCTGTTATCTATGGAGACGGGCACCTCGAAGAGAGACAACGAGGGAGGCGATCCATAACGCTCTGTAAGCGCCTGCTTCCATTTATCGTCGAAGAAGGCAGTAACCAGTTCTCGCGAAGACCACAGGTAAAATGCGCCCGCGCGCGTTTCCCCGTCGAATAAGTACTGCTTGCTAATCAATCCTGGCAGGCCGCAAAATCGCGGCGCAGATTGCTCGAAGGATTCTGTGATTTGAGGCAATGTCGTGCCGGCAGGCACCCAAAACAGCACAAGAGCTGCGATCATAGCTTCCTCCGTTCGGTCTAGCTGCAGCCGGATCGTTCCGGTCTTCTCAGCATCACCATTCGACATGTTGCAAAACTGTCAAATGTGATCTTGCTTACCTAGATGAAGTTAGCCGGTGTGGGCCAATACCTTTTGGGTAGACGCCCATAACACAATGATATCGGAGCTAAGGAGCGCGCTCCGATACTGTGAATGAAGGAGATAAAAGAATGAATGCACCAATGAGAGCGAGTGACGATCAAACTGGATGGGCCGGCCCGCAGCGGATTCTAGCCGCCGCTCCGTTGCTCCTAATGAACGTGGTCGGCGTTCTCGCCGCCGGCTATGTTCAGGAAGGCGCCCTTCATCCCGAAAATGGTAGATTAGCGCTGATTGGTCACGGCTTCATCGCAGGCCTGATTTTGTCAGGCATCTTTGTGCTTTCGATAATGGTGCAAGTTGCGAGCGGGCGGCGGTACGAAGTCGATCAACGAGACGAGTATGCCGTCGCACACGTCACACTCATTAATATGATAAAATTTTCCAGCGAAGTTGGTGCGTTGGGATTACTGGCCCTCACGACATTCCTGGTCGTTCTACATTTGGTCAGTTAATCACCTTCTCGGCGACCGTAGATTGGTTGCCTCTCCTTATGCGCACATGCTGCAATTAGATTTTGCTACATCACTGAAAAACGAGGAACGCGTATCGCGGCCCTCCTTTTTCCTACTCTGCAGCGGAAAGCTGACGCTTAAGGCTGGCGCTCCCACACCAGAATGCCGCGCCAGCTTTTACCGTCCTGTGTTGTTGCTGGACTTTCAATGATGAGATTTTCATTTTCAAAACGGTAGCCCCGCTTTTGCTCGCTGCCGATCCACTTCGGCTCACCTGCAATATCCACCTTTGTTATGAAATTGGCTCCATCGATCTTGTAGAGACCTGAATACGCATACATCGTTTTGAAATTAGCCGCAGAAGCATCAACCCCATCGGGTATCGCGCGATTTTCCGCAGTGATCAATGCAACCAGACGATTGGACGTCGTGAAGATCACAAATCCGCTAGGACGTTCGCCGAATGGCGAAGGCTTTTGAGCCTTCGAGTCTACATCCTCCAGCACCCAGCGCTTCAACTTCCAGGTGCCGATAAGATTTTGTGCGGTATCCGCGAAAGCCGCGCTAGAAAACGAAATAGCGGCAATCACCGCGATCGCGCGGAGGAGGCTATTGGTAAGCATGATTTCATCCCTAGATTATAGTTATGAATCCATGGTGACGTCCTAGACTTGCGCGAGCCAATACCTTTTTGATACGTCGCAATAACCAAATGTTATCGCCAGAAGTCCCTGTCAGCAAAGGGCCGTACTCCGCACCAAGCGTGGCCGGAAAAAATGGCGGCAATTTTGCAGTTTGGCGGAATGTTTAGATCACTGCTCAGTAAGGCTCCCTACAAGGCTGTTTATTGCTGCATCCGCTTAACCCACCGAATGGCTGGGGCCGACCCGGCATTCCATAACGGCTCATTCCGCGAATCTCACTACTGCAATCTCGAAATGGCCTCGTAAGGCGTTAGTACCTAACGTCGAAAGATATGACTTAAAAGGCCAATGGAGCGGAATGCCGGACAGCGAACAAGAATGGATCTTCTTCCTGAATATCTATGCTAACTACGACGTCGATTTCCAGAAAGACGCCTTGAGTTTTCGCTCCCTGCTGACGATTTTTGAAATCAAACGAGTTTCTGATAACCCATTTAAACGCGTGACTAAGATCAAGCACCCATGCCTCTCCTCCAGTATGCGCACCCAACATGAGTACCGCAACTCAGATTGAAGCAAGAACTCTGCCAGTAACTATCCAATCGTCGCATCCGCGACGCGCGTCAAAAGTTCAAATGGCAGCCAGCGCGCCTTTGAAACGAGCAGCGTTCCGAACATAGTGTGGAGCATTCGAAATGAACTCTTTTCGTTCCTCATCCGTCAGCACGCGCCGCAATTTGGCGGGAGCCCCGGTCCAGAGTTCCCCCGCCCCAATCCGTCGGCCTGCCGTTAGAAGCCCGCCCGCACCGAGCACGCCTCCCCGCTCGATGACAGCACCGTTCATCACTGTCGCCCCCATCCCGACAAACGCAGTGTCTTCCAGACGGCAGCCGTGGATAATGCAGGCATGCCCAACAGTAACATCGTCTCCGATCACCACGGCAAACTCGCCAGGATCGACGTGCACGATCGTGCCGTCCTGGATATTCGTCCGCTTCCCTATCTGAATGAAGTTAGCGTCACCGCGCAGTACGCAATGAAACCACACACCAGATTCAGCGCCGATACGGACATCGCCGATGACGGCCGCTGTGGGCGCAATCCATGCCGACGGATCGATCAAAGGCTGGGCGTCGCCCAACCGATACAGGGCTGACCGCTCACCACTTCTCGACGATATCTTAACTTGCTCGTTCATCTTACGCCTCAGAGATAGTAGCTTTTATGGATGATTTTCCATTCGCCCTGACAGAAAGCGAGGTTGAACAGATCCTGCCCATCCATCGTCCGAGAGCCCATCACAAAGCTGAAAGCAACGCGGACGCTGGCGAGGTAATCCACAATATGCACCTCTATCTCCCGCGCCTTCTCCTCCGCGTTGTCAAATTTTGCGTGCAGCGAACCAATCGACGCGACGAACTCGTCGAGCGTGATCGTTTTGATCTCATCGCCCTTGACATAATAGTGCTGGATGTTCGCCTTGGGATGAAAAGTGGCGCGAAATGATTTCTCGTCCCACGTCTTTACAGCCAGTAGGTATTTCGAAATCACGTCGTTGACGACCTGCTTCTGTGATTCAATCTTCAATGCGGCATCAGTCAAGATAACTCTCCTTGGTTTGATTTCTATTGTTGCTAGATGCTTCGGTTGGTGTCTTTCCAGTAATGTTCCCTGATATCCTTTTTCAAAACTTTTCCGACGATGCTGCGCGGAAGCGTCTTCCATATCTCAACATGCTTCGGCGCCTTGATGCTTCCGAGTTGATCCTTGCAAAGCGCTATGAGTTCGCCCTCAAGGACGCTTGCTCCGGGCTTCAATTCGACGACAGCCGTAACAGCTTCTCCCCATTTTTCGTGAGGAACGCCTATCACCGCGCAATCCTGAATCGCCGGATGGGTCCAGAGCACCTGTTCAACCTCACCAGGATAAATATTGAACCCACCTGTAATAATGAGGTCCTTGCTACGATCGACGAGATGCAGATAGCCTTCGGCATCCTTGAAGCCGATATCGCCCGTATGAAACCATCCATTCTGAAAGGCTTCCGCCGTTGCCTCTGGATTCCCCTCATACCCTTTACAGAGGTTAGGACCTCGACAGACGACTTCTCCCTTTTCGCCAGGCGTCACGCGATGTCCCTTGTCATCGAATACGTCAATCATGACCAGTGGACTTCCTCGCCCCACACTGCCGAAACGCCCGAGACCAAGAGCCTCAACATGTTCTTCCGGAGCCATGATAGATACTGTGCTGGTGGCCTCCATCAGCCCGTAAAGCTGCGTCATCACCGGACCAAACACCGACCAGGCTTCACGGAGTTTATCGACGGAAATCGGTGCGGCACCATACATGAGATGACGTAATGAACGGTAATCATGCTTCCCAGGCACATGCCTCGCAAGCATCATGTACAGAAGCGTCGGGGGCACGAACAAACTTGTAATCTGATGATGCTCGATGGCTTCAAGTATTAACGCGGGATCTGGCTTCGCGAGAATGATGTTCACACCACCTTCCGCGAACACGGCCTGCGCGACCTCTCCAGCCACGTGAGATAGCGGTGTCACGACAAGGTTGATAGGCAACGTGCCGTTAAAGAGCTTGAGCCGGTAGTTGACGATCAAGGTTGCCCAATTCATGCTAGTGCGCATGACTCCCTTGGGGCGCCCAGTCGAACCGCCCGTGGTGATCAGCGTGACCATGTCCATCGGCTTGATATCGATGTCGGCTGGCGCCTCAGACGGTGAACCCCAAAATACCTCCATAGGTTTGCAACCGGCGATCTCGCCATTCACCGACACGATGCCGCGCAACGTCGGAACTGCCGCACGGATAACATCGATGTATTTGCCAAACTGCGCGTCGATGAACAGCCATTCCACGCCGAAAGCCTCCATGTTCGCAGCACATTCTGAGGCGGTGGCGCGAGGATTGAGCGGCAGCCAAACGAATGGCGTACGATGAATCCCGATCTGAACGGCAAAGAACGATGGATGATTCGGAATCCAACTCGCGATCTTCGCCCCGGGATCGAGCTCAGTGGCCATAAGCGCACGCGCAACTCTGCGGCTTTGATCCTGGATATCGCCGTACGTTGAGATTAGACCATCATAGATCACCGCCGCAGCGTTGGGCCTTGCATCCGCCTGCTTGTCGAAAAAATCAGACAGACGCATGGCTCGTCTCCGCAGTTTGCGAGTTTTCAGAGTCCAACGCATCGATGAACCTGGCAAAGCCTTCAACAGGCTCTCGTTCAGTCACCAACTTGTTGGCCGGCGCATCCATATCAGCGTAACCAAGCGACATTCCGCAAACAACGATCTCGTTTTCCGGAATGCTGCACAACGGCCGTATAATGTCGTGATAGTGACGCCAGGCAGCTTGTGCGCAGGTATCAAGACCAACATCATTGGCTGCAAGCATAAGCGACTGCAGAAATATGCCATAGTCGAGCCAGCTCCCCTGCTGCAGGGACTTATCAATCGTGAATATCAACCCTACCGGAGCGCCAAAAAACTCGAAGTTACGGCCAGCGATAACCCAACTTGCCGCCCTGTCGCCCTTCGCCACCCCAAGGATTTGATAGAGGCTGAATCCGACCGTCCGCCGGCGGGTAAGAAATGGCTCGAACAATGGTTCTGGATTGTAATCGTACTCGCCGAATGGTTTTGGCGGCTTTTCCCGATGGGGCTCAAGCTCCCGCTTGGCCAACACTTCACGGGTAAGCCTGTCCTTGGCCTCGCCCGTCAGGACGTAGACGCGCCACGGCTGCATATTGGTCCCGCTCGGCGACCGCGCAGCTGCCCGCAGCAGATCGGCAATGACCTCCTTTTGAACGGGCGTCTTGAGAAAGCTTCGCACCGACCGGCGCTTATGCAACAATTCGATCACGCTCATGCCAGGAACCTCACTACAAGCCACCGAGAAAGCTGCTGCGAATGGAAGGATTGGATCGTAGATCGGACGCCAAGCCTTCGAGTACAATCGAACCGATCCGCAACACGTAAGCCCGATGCGTCACATCGAGAGCTTTCGAAAGATTCTGTTCTGCAAGGATCACTGCGGTGCCACTCTTGACGATCTCCGGAATGCGCCACAAAACTTCATCCGTCAGCTTCGGCGAAAGTCCCAGCGAAGGCTCGTCAAGCAGCAGCAGGCGTGGCCGGCTCATGAGCGCGCGTGACACCGCGAGCATCTGCTGCTGACCGCCCGATAAGGTCCAGCCAAGAGAGCTTTCCTTCTCCGCAAGGCCAGGAAAAATGGCGTACATCTCATCGATTAGCCGCCTTGTTTCTTTGCCGTCTTCGAAAGACGCTACTTCAAGATTCTCGCGGACAGATAGACCGGGAAAAATACGGCGCCCCTCCGGCGCATAGCCGATGCCGAGACGCGCACGCCTGTACGTTTTCACCGACCTCACGTCGTAACCATCGAAGAGAAGCTCGCCGCCGGCCGGACGCAAGAGCCCGACAATCGTCTTGATGAGCGTGGTCTTGCCTGCGCCATTCGCACCAACGAGAGCAACAGCCTCGCCCGGCGCCACATGAAATGACACACCGTTCAATGCGACGATCTGGCCATATTGAACTCGCAGGTTTCTTGCGTCGAGCAGGTTGTTCATGCACCCTGCTCCACGACGTGTCCGGAGCCGATATAAGCTTCAATCACCCGTTCGTCCTTGTAGATCACCTGCGGGCGTCCGGAAGCGATCAGTTGTCCGTAGTCGAGGCAAATCATATGCGTGGCGAGCGTCTTCAAGAACTCCATGTTGTGTTCGATGATCAGGAGCGTGAGACCTTGTGCCGCCAGAGCCTGCAGATGCTCCGCGAGCTCAGCCTGCTCGCTTTCGTTCAGGCCGGCCGCGGGTTCATCTAGAAGCAGCACCATCGGTTCGAGGCAGATGGCTCGAGCGATCTCCACCAGCCGCTTAGTGCCATGTGCGAGCGAACCGCATTCGGTATCCGCAATGTCTTCCAAGCCAAAGCGACGCAACACGTGCATCGCATACTCGCGCGCTCGATTGAGCATCAGGTCTTGCCGACCGGTCAGAAGCGCCTTGCGAAGACTCGCGCCTTCAGCCCCAAACCGGGCAACAGCGACATTGTCGAGAACACTCATATCTTCGACAAGGCGAAGGTTCTGGAACGTGCGTGCCACGCCACGCGCCGCGATATCGTCAGAACTCATCCCAACAATATCGTTGCCTCCCAACACGATGGATCCCGCGTCAGCGAGATAGATACCGGTAATGCAATTGACCAAAGTGGTCTTGCCACTCCCGTTCGGGCCGATAACGGCGGTGATCGACCCACGCATCAACGAAAAACTGACGCCAGCTAATGCGTTCACGCCGCCAAACGTCTTCGTCAGATTCTGAACCGAGAGAATGGGCGTCTCCGAAGGCAACAGCATCTGGCCTGTCGACGGCGCGCTACGCAAACCGCCCAATTTCTGTGTAAGCGCGCTTTTGCTTCGGCGCTTCTTCGGAAGAACCCATTCAATTAACCCTGTAACTCCTTCGGGCGCCACAATCACAATCACGAGAAGAATAGAACTCGTGATCAGAACATAGGCTTGCTCGAAACCCCTCAGCCATTCCGGTAGATGGACAATCAGAAGCGCGCCTACGATGGCTCCCCAGACATGCGTGCGGCCGCCGATCACAGCCATCGTGAGGCACGCAATCATAACCTTGAAATCAAGGGCCTCCGGAGAAACAACCCGGATGGTATGCGCATGCAGTGCGCCCGCCGCCCCGGCCATTGCCGCGCTCAGAAGAAACATCGCAAAGCGAAGCGCATCGGGATTGATCGCCAAAGCCCGCGCGGCGACAGCATTTTGCCGAACCATGTGACACGCGAGTCCGTAAAGACCACGTTTGGTCTGGTACGCAATCACCGCAGCTACCAGAACAAAGATCCACACGAACAACAGAAGCGGCCAACCGCGCGTGACCTGCCATCCGAATACTTTAGGAAGAGGAACACCAGATAAACCGATCGCGCCGTTCGTAAGTGACTGCCAATCGATCGCAAGCAGCAGAAGAACCTGACCAATGCCCAAGGTGGCAAGCGCAAAATAGTGCGACGCCAGACGCAGGATAGGTATCGATATCAGGCCCGCGAGACAGACGCTGCTCACAATCGACAAAACGAATGTCTCGGGGAAATTCCAGCCCGCTTTTGCGGCGAGTATGCCCGTGACATAGGCTGCAAATCCGAAGAACGCCCCTTGTGAAAGCGACAGCTCTCCGACATATCCAAAGATAAATTGGTAGCCAATCACTAAGATCGCAAAGACGCCGGCCAAGGTAAATAATCGAAGCTCATAAGGCGAAGACATGACGAGAGGCCATGCGACGAGCGCACAGAAGGCGGCAATTGCGACTGCCGGCCGGATTCTTTCTGACGTAATCATTAGGCGCGCTGCTGCACGGTTTCGCCGAACAGTCCCTGCGGCCGGAAGAAGAGAACCACGAGAAAAGCAACGTACAGGCAAATAGTCGAGGCTGTCGCGGAGAACACCGTCCGCAACGATGGTACGGCGTCCGCCAACCAGGGTAGAATTACCGGGATCGAGGGAATCAGAACTTCGAAAGCCGCAACGATTAGAGCTCCGACCACTGCACCGCGAAGACTTCCCCAGCCCCCCATTGTCGCCGCGACATACGTCTTGATGATGTAACCTTCGCCATCGCCGGGTGTGATGAAGAAGGTATTGGCGAACATAAGGCCGGCAGCACCTGCGAGCGAGGCGGCGATACCGAATGTAATTACGATCATAAGATTGACGTTCATCCCGAGAGCCATCGCCATCTCCCGATCCTGAGCGACCGCACGCAGTTTCTTGCCAAGTACGGTTCGCGAAAGGATCAGGTACTGGATGGTTACTAACGCGATGGCGAGGACGATAATGGAGAGCGACTGAACACTGATAACTGTATCGCCGATCTGGAAGGAGCCGCTTGTCAGAATTGGAGGCCCGACTCGCGGTGACGGCCCGAACAGCAGCAACGTTCCCGTTTCAAATATCGCCCCCATAGAGATGGTGGAGATGAACACCGATACCGCTGGCCGATCGCGCAAAGGATAGTAGGCAATCAACGAGAGAAGTCCGCCGATAAGAATCATCCCGATCAGCACAAACGGAAGGATGAAGATGCCTGGGACCTTGAGAAGAGATCCCAGGCTTGCCGCGATAAAACCGCCCAGAACAACGAAGCTTCCGTGAGCCAGATTAACTGCACCAGTAGCATTCAGAACGAGCACGAACCCGATTGCCAGAAGCGAATAAGCCGCGCCAAGTGAAATCGTATTCAGGATGAGCTGTATCATTCGTCCGACCTGAGAGCTGACGTGAAGGGCGGGAGAACCAATCGAGAGCGCGTTAGAAGCCGGTGATGTTGTCGTACCGCTTGACGAGCTTCGGCAGCAGCGAAGAACCGTCGTAACAGACGATCACAGCCGAATGCGCCAAGTTGCCCTTACCGTCGGATTTGTACGACATTCCCACACCCTGATAGTCCTGCGTGGACAGGTACTTCTGAACATCGGCTGGTGTCTTGGCGCCACTCTTGACGGCAGTGAGCGCCATCATGAGACCATCATACTGCTGGATCGCGTAGGCATCCGGCATCGCACCGTATTTCGCAAGGTAATCGTTGACGAAGCGGTCAGTCGCTGGATTCACACCTTTCTCCACCCACGAGGCGCTTTCGCCGCAGACACCCTTGAGATCTGACGGTTGAAGCAGTGAAGCCGTTGACGGCATCGCCACTGTCGTATTTCCGATAACCGGAATTTTGATGCCCGCGGCGGCGACCTGCTTTACAACCATCGCCATAGAAGCACTGTGCATCTGGACCAGAATAACATCTGGCCTTGCCGCTTGAAGTTTTGCCAAAGTCGCCGAAATATCCTTGGTGCTCAGTTCGATCCCTTCCGAAAAAACAACTTCGCCACCTGCCTTGGCCAAGTACTCCGACATGAACTTGAAGCCGCTTTGGCCGTATCCGGTCGTGTTGTAGAGAATCGCAGCTTTCTTCACTTTCAGTTCATCAACGGCATAGCGTACATGCGCTACTTTCGACGTCGCATCCGATGGGTAAAGCCGGAACATGTATGGGTTGCCCTGCTCGGTCAACGGCGCCGTTCCCGACGGAGCAAGAATGGGCATCTTGTATTCAAGTGCCACGGGAAGCATCGCAAGCACCTGCGTTCCAAACAAAGGCGCGACTACGAACTTCACATCTTTTCCACTCGCAACGCGCTCCAGTGCGTTTGCCCCACCTTCGGCAGCAGTACCTGAATCGACCGTGTCGCTATTGATCTTCAATCCTGCAGGCGCGTGCGCTATGGCAAGCGAAGCGCCATTGAGTTGTGAGGTCCCCTCCATCGCGAGCAGTCCGGTGATGGGCACGATCAGCGGTACGTTGAGCGTGGTCGCGTCTTGAGCCGCAGCAACTCCTGAAAAGGCAACCATTGCTGCCGTAACGACCTTGCAAGCATACTTCATGATCTCGTCTCCAAGGTTTGACACGAGCGGCCAGTCAACAATTTCTCTTGAGCGCTCCGTTGAAAAATCATCACACAACGGCAGGCACACAGGCCAATACCGATTTCCGACGGGAGCCGTAGGTTTTCCTGAGGGGTGCCGCAAAATGGTCGCACGGTGGACAGCTATTGAACGCGGGTAAGTCCAACGCGCTTCAAACTTTTCCGAACTTGTTGATTGAGGCAGGTGTCCCGGATCAACGACTAAAAGCGAGACTCGCAAAATGGCTTCTAATCGTGAAACTGGAGTTCCAGGCGGCTTTCGGGGTTCGAGATTTCTTCTGCAAGACCCGAAAGCAATTTGACGACGGCCGCGATCGTTTTGCATTTTGGACGATTGGCGCCCGGTACAATATAGCTATGCAGATTCATTTCAGGATTGACGATACGGCGATAATCTACGGCACGTTGAAACAGCGGTGGTTCGCCAATGCATGGGAATATGGTGAAAGCGCCACGCTTCGCCGCAAACTCATAGAGCAACGTGATCGAATCTATTTCTGCAATGATATTGAGATCGACCCCCTCCTTATTGGAGGTGCTATCCAGTAGAAGCCGGCATGCGTGAATTCTCGAGGTGTGATGAATAGGCAAGCTGCGCAGATCATTGAAAGAGATTGGCAATCCCTGCTCTCTCGTGTCGTCAATCGGTCCGAGAAGATAAAGCTGCTCCTGAAGAAAGGGAACGGCGTTTTCGACTGTGTGCGCATCAGGCAAATACATGATGGAAAGATCGAACCTGGCACCCGCGTGCCATGCACTGATTTCCCCACTCAGAGCTTCGAAAATTCTCACGTCGAGCTTCGGATAAAACTGTTTTGCTCTCTCAAGAAGCGGGGCTGCGACCACATTGGCGATGGTGGTGATCATCGCGATTGTCACGCTACCTGACACTTCACCTGTCGACTCCGAAACCGCCGCTCTGGCCTGCTCGATCCGGGCAAGAATGTCACGACCGTGCTCGAGAAAGATCGATCCCGCAGCAGTCAACCGGACACCGCGGGCATGACGCACCAGCAACTCGGCGTTGAGTTCGGCCTCTAACTGGCTGATCTGCGCACTAATTGCAGGTTGCGAGATGTGCAACCGCTCAGACGCTTTCGCGAAGCTTCCGCTATCTGCTACCGCCTTGAAATACAGTATTTGTTTGATATCCATACCTATTTCAAAGCAAATTACGTGCCGGAAAACTCCGTTCTGGGGCCCATTTTGTGAGCATCACGACACCAGTTGGCGCTCACCCTTGCGAAGACTCCCATTCGCCAGCAGGTTACCGCAATATTCAGGTGGTGGACCGCCCAACAATCCAAACACTACAGCAGCACGACGCCGAGCTTCGTCTTTGAAGCCAATCCATGGTTGCTAAACACGCGGCTGAATGACTACGTCAAGATGCCATGCTCTTCTACTGACCGTGAATTCCATAGAAATTATTATGCGAATTTTGGAATTAGACACATATTGAACTTTTCATTAGCTAGCACACTTGTTTTCGGGCGTACGGAGTAATGAAGATGAACAAACTTGCTGCGATCAACATTCAGAATTTAAAAATCAACTCAAAGATCCGTGATGACTTCAAGGCTTACCTAAAGATCGATGAGGTGTGCCGTAGAGCATCGGAAGCAATGAACCATGATCAAGCAACGCGCTCGCTTAAATCAACAGAGACATACTTTCGGAATGCATATCATAGCCTCGCGAACGAGAGACATCGCTATTCACAGATAGCTAAGTCAGTCCTATCGCGTGAGAGCACCTACCGAATTGGGCCGATCCTTCCTGCACCACCAAAGCACCGCCCTTTGCGGGCGCTGAGAACACCTTCCGGATTTCAACGTGAATTTATTCGCCCAATTCGCGCGCTCGGCCAGAAACTGGTTTGGAAAGAACTAAGGCATCTTTGCGTATCTGTTTCAGATGACGGATTCGTCGAAGAAGTATTGAACGTACCAAAAGGCAAGAAATGGGCCTTAAGGTATTACAGCTATCTTTTTTTCGTCGGTGGAAAACGAATAACGATCAGATACAGCCAATTTGAAAAACGGTTCGCCGAAGCAAGATATCCTGTTGCTCTCGTTGGCTAGCGTGATTCGGTCTGGCTGACTCCGTGGAAATTGTGTGCAATTTCGATGACTCCCTCACGAGCTGCGGCTCGAATGCTGGAGTTATCAATGTCAGAACCCATAAATCACAACCAAGTGACCTGCTCCCCTGTTTGCCCTCGTTTATAAGGAGAGTCTGTTCTGGTTCTGCCCCCTGTCGGGGCGGGTTGCAAACTCGGTTGGTGTGAGCCCGTTGAGGCTCGTGTGTGGTCGGTTGGTGTTGTAGTCGATCCTCC